>CADCPU010000267.1 GCA_902803365.1 Oscillospiraceae bacterium | reverse complement strand
TGCTACTCTCATCAGCGAGAACGTAGATCTTTTCAACATCTACAAGGACAACGTTTACTACAGCGTTATCACAACAAACGGTTGCCAGATCTATCGTTGCCAGCTCGACGGTTCCAATAAGGAACTCCTCAAGCAGTATGATGATCACATCCTCTGCTCAAGGATCTATGTATCAGACGATTTCGTAGCCTGCTACGTAAGTAACCGCGAGTACTACCTCCTCTTCGATAACTCCAATGCATCATCTGCATACGAGAACCTCGAAGTCATTGCTTCAAAATAAGATCATTTAGTTCATAAAGCTTCAAAGGAGGCTGTCTCTCAGTTGAGACAACCTCCTTTTTATTCACAAAAAAGCGGCCCGGCTACAGATCAGCCGAACCGCTTGTATAGATCTTCTTAATCAAAAAGGATCATTCCATATAGTGGAATACCGTAGCGCCCTCAATGGACTTGATATCCTTATGAGCGATGTCGTGAACGAGGATCGCATTCTCTGCAAAGTCCTCAACCTTATAGTCCTTATACTCTGACTTAAGGAGTGCGACATCGTTATGACGTACTACAACGGATACCTTGATGTCATCGTAATCAGCGAGGACCTTCTCTGAAGGAACATACCACTGAGTGATGTGAGCATCCTTGTGAGCGTGAAGAGCCGTGTCGATAACGTCACCTACAACAGCAGATGCCGTAGCGAGCTTACCTGCACCCTGACCGTAGAACATAGACTCACCGAGCGCGTTACCCTCGACCAGGATGGCATTAAATACGCCGTCAACGGAAGAGATGATGGCATTCTTATTTACGAGGTGCGGAGCAACATAGCAGGAAGGCTTGCCGTCATATGGATTATTAAAGCAAGCGAGGAGCTTCATGCTGCAGCCATTCTGCTCTGCAAAGATGATATCGTTCAATGTGAGCTTGCTGATACCTTCTGTTACGATGGAATCAGGAGATACATAAGAACCGTCAAGAGCAATGGTTGAGAGGATCGAGAGCTTACGCTGTGCATCGATGCCTTCTACGTCAGCTGTCGGGTTCTGCTCTGCATAACCGAGGGACTGAGCCTGCTTAAGAGCCTCATCGTAGGAGATGCCTGAATCTCTCATGCTCGTGAGGATATAGTTTGTCGTACCGTTTACGATACCTGCGATCTTCATGATACGGTTAGCTGCAAGGCACTTGTGCAAAGGACGGATGATCGGGATACCGCCGCCTACTGCTGCCTCAAACATATAGCTGCAGCCGTTGTCACGAGCAAGCTGCATAAGCTCGACACCGTGTGTGCTTACGAGTTCCTTGTTGCTCGTTACGACGCTCTTTCCGGCAGAAAGAGCACGCTTTGTATATTCATATGCGATCCTTGCTCCGCCGATCGTCTCAACAACGATAGAGATCTCAGGATCATTAAAGAATTCTTCACTGTCATGTGTTACGAGGTCAGCGAAAATGCTGTCCGGGAAATCACGAAGGTCCAACACCCTCTTAACGCGGATCTCTTCACCAACACGCTTGGCGATCTTGTCGCTGTTCATGTGGATGACTTCGGCTACACCTGATCCGACAACGCCAAAGCCTAAAATACCAATACTCTTCATATTTATTTTCTCCGTACTAATTTATTTTCTTACTTATTCCCTGCTCAGGATCTTGCAGGATCTGACACCGGCAAGCTTGTCGATATCAGTTATGATATCTTCTATCGAACCGAACATCGTCGCCGTTTCAAGTGATACGGAAATGTCAGCCAATCCGTTGATCGGGATATTCTGGTTGATAGTCAGGATATTTGCCCTTGACGATGCCACGATATTGAGGATCGAAGACAGGATACCCTGGAAGTTCTCAACTGTTATAAGAAGAGTCACCTTCTTACCGTTAGTCGCTTCGTAGAAAGGCATTACCGAATCCTTATACTTATAATATGCGCTTCTGGACAAGCCGACCTTACGGACAGCTTCATTGACCGAAGCCGATTCGCCGATATTGAGTCTCTGCTTAACATCCATTACCTTGAGGAATACCTCAGGCAGGACTTTTTTATCCACCAGATAATACTCTCTGTCAGAAGTTACCATCGATAAAAACCTTCTTTAATAGTCCACGTCTCGCGTACATTTGTACACGGCTAATGAATAATAACACTATTAGGACAATTTATCAACCATTGCGCGCAAAGCCTTTCCGCGGTGGCTGATCATGTTTTTTTGTTCTTTACTCATCTGGGCTGTGGTCATACCGAATTCAGGTACGTAGAAGATAGGATCATAACCGAATCCGTTCTCTCCCATCGGCTTTTCGTGAAGTACGCCGTGGCATTCACCGCGCACCGTAAAAGATGTTCCGTCAGGCCTTACGACTGCGATCGCACATACGAACTGAGCTGTTCTCTTCTCTTCAGGAACATCCTTGAGCATCTCAAAGATCTTCTTGAACTTCTCTTCATAGGTGGAATCTTCACCGCAGAAGCGTGCGGAATAGATGCCCGGAGCGCCGTCGAGCGCATCGATACAAAGACCTGAGTCATCTGCCATTACATATTCCTTCGTAAGCTCGTGAACGGTCCTGGCCTTGATAAGGGCATTACCCTCGAATGAATCAGCATCTTCCACTATCTCAGGATCGATACCGATCTCCTTCATCGATACGGCATCAAAATCGGTGCCCTTCAATATCTCGTTGATCTCACGTACCTTATCCTTATTACCTGTTGCTATTATTATCCTCATACTAACCTCCATGCCTTAGGGTAAAGATTCTTAAGACTGCCTGCGCCCTGAAGCTTCGCAAAGCCCAGCGGATACTCATCGACGCAAACGACCATATAACCCTTAGAAGGACCGCCTTCGATATTGATCGTCTCACCCTTGAGATACTTTATAAGTCTCTCGTCATCTCTGCCGAGAACCAATTTGCGCTCATCCTTTATCTCATCGAAGTCAAGAGATATCGCAAGACAATGTGAAGGCAGGAAGACTCTCTTATCGAATGTCTCCTTTATCTCACCGGGGAAGTGTCCCATCTTTACTACCTTCAGGCGATCGAAAAGCCTCTCGTTTACAGGTATCAGATGGATCTTGTTATTGTGGAAGACAAACTGTGCTTCTGCTTTTTTCCTGAAAGTCTTATATGCATCGTCCTTCAAGATCTCCTTCATGAAGTTCAGCATGGCCTCGCGTGACTTGTTGAAAGAATAGTTGTCGGTACGTTTCTTAGTAGCGAAAGTATAGTCAAATCTCGGTTCTTCAGGCGCTGACGTCTTTCTCAGGTGAACGCAAAAGTGTCCGTCACCGCGCGATAAGTGCGGCCATATCCTCATGGCACCCGGCACCTTGGTACATACTGTTACGTCAGTAAGCTCAGGATGAGGTATTACCTCATACCACGGATGCTTTTCCATAAAATCAAGGATCATATCCTCGTCTTCGCCTTCGCAGAAGGTACATGTTGAATATACGAGCTCACCGTTGACCTTGAGCATCTTGTCCGTACACTCCAAGATCCCGCGCTGCATCTCCATACAAACTTCAGGACCGAACTTCTCCCAGCTCTTTACCGCGAACGGATCACGTCGGAACATTCCCTCACCAGAGCACGGTGCATCTACCAGTATCTTGTCAAAGAATTGGTCAAATCTCTCGCAGAGATGCTCAGGAGTCTCGTTAAGTATAACGGCATTGGTAAGACCCGTACGCTCGATGTTGCGCAGGAGCGCCTTGGCACGGTCTTCGTTAATCTCGTTGGCAACGAGCAGCCCCTCACCCTTAAGGTCTTCACCCAGACGGCAAGCCTTACCTCCCGGAGCTGCGCAAAGGTCGAGCACGATCTCGCCCGGCTTTGCTGCCAATACCTGAGCAGGAAGCATCGCAGAAGGCTCCTGCGGGTAATAAACGCCCGCATGATAATATGGATCCTTGCCCGAAGATTCGGATGTCGTATAAAATCCGCCGTCACACCATGTAACCGGATCTTTCTCTGTATCGAGAGCTTCAAGTACCGCATCAAAGGACTTGACCTTCATACGATTAATACGGATGCCCTTAAGAGGCTCCTTGTCAAAACTCTCAAAGAAGCCCTCCGGGCTGATGCCGGAGGACTTAAAGTATTCGTTCATTCTGTTTTCGAAAACGGAAGGAAGTTTCATAATTCAAGAAATGCGCAGGTCTTATATGCTAGGCGCTTGATGACATCAGTATCAAACGGTGACGCAATACCCACTCCCTCCAGGATCTTAAGGAAAGTCTCGTTGCCGCCGCACTCGCAGAGCTGATTGTACTTGATCAGTGCGCTCTTATAATCCTCGAGTGACTCTTCCCAGAGTTCGAGCGAGCAGATGTGTGCGAGACAGTAATCGATATAGTAGAAAGGTGTCGTGAAGATATGATCTTTCTTCATCCAGGCACCGCCCATTGCATGGAACGGATGATCTTCGTACTTGATATATGGCTGATACTTCTGCTCGAGCTTAAGCCATACTTCGTGGCGCTGAGCAGGAGTCAGATCGGGATCGTCATATACGATGTGCTGGAACTCGTCGACCATACAGCCGTACGGCAGGAACAAGAGCGCCTGTGTCATATGAAGCTCGCGGTAAGCCGCAGCAGCATCACCGTAGAACTTCTCCATATAAGGATATGTCAAGAACTCCATCGATGTCGAATGGATCTCGCATGTCTCAAGCGTCGGAGACAAGCACTCTACGAACGGAGAAACTTCCGCGGACTTGATCGCCGCATATGCGTGACCGCCCTCATGAACGATCGTAGCGACATCATCTGCAGTTCCGTTAGCATTCATAAAGATAAACGGGATAGCGTATTCTTCAAGATACATGCAGTATCCGCCCGTAGACTTTGCCTTACGGGAGATAAGATCCGTGAATCCGTGATCGGAAAGTACGTCGAAAAAGCTCGGCTTAACACCCAAAACGTCACCGAATACATCGCCTGAGATCTTCCTGTAGTCTTCCATCTTAACGGAAGGAACAGGGTTGCCGTCCTTAAAAAGGCAAGGCAGATCATAAAACATCAGATCATCGTAGCCGAAGCGTTCTTTCTGGAGTTTTCTTATCTGCTGCGTGATCGGAACGATATACTTAACGACTGCATCACGGAATCTCGCGACATCCTCGCGGTTATAGTCATAACGCTCCATACGCTTATATCCGAGCTCGGTAAAGTTCTTATAGCCGAGCTTTTGTGCGATGGTAGTCCTGACCTTGACCATCTTGTCATAGATCTCGTCAAAGGTCTCTTTCTTGGACATATAATAATCATCCAGCGCCTTATGAGCCTTTTTCCTGACCTCGCGGTCGGTCGACTCGAGATAAGGAGCGAGCATACTGAGGTTAAGGGTCTTGCCGTTAAACTCTATCTCGGCCTCTGACTGGATCTGTGCATATTCGGTCTCAAGATTAGCCTCTTCAACAAGATCGTCGATAACTTCGCTTGAGACAGTATCTTTATAGTTCTGTGCCTTACGGAAGATCATGTCGCCAAAACGCTCTTTGAGTTCTTCGGCGCAAGGAGAGCTCAAGAGGACTGACATTACTGCAGAGCACAGTTCGCTTACGGTCGCACCTGCTTCATCACAGAACGCAACCTCATCGGTATAGAAATCATTCGATGTATCAAGATCATGCAGGATGTTGGCAAGTGCCACCTGTGTATCAAAATACGTAAGTTCTTTCTCATACTCGAAAAGAGCTGCCGCCGCGATCTCCGGATCTCTGGCACTCATAAGCTTCAATCTCGTGCTCTTAACGCATTCCTCAAATCGCTCAACGCTCGGACGCTCGTACTTGATGGACGAGAAATCGAGCATCTTCTTGCCGTCTTCCATATTGTTTCCTCACATTCTTTCGACTACGCCGATACCGAGAAGATCGAGACCGGCCTTGAGTGTATTGCAGAGAGCTTCACAGAGAGCAAGTCTTGCCTTCTTGAGTTCTTCGCTGTCAGCACCGAGGATGCTGGAATTATTGTAGAATCTGTTGAAGTTCCTTGCACAGAGAGCGATCTGTCTTGAGATCATGAACGGCTCATTGCTGTTCATTGCCTTAACGACAGCCTCAGGGAAATCGCTCAGGCTTCTTACGAGCTGATATTCCTCATCGGATGTGAGAAGCTTTAAGGACTCGTC
>CADCPU010000266.1 GCA_902803365.1 Oscillospiraceae bacterium | reverse complement strand
CCCCTTAGGTAATTTTATCTCAAGAACGAACTCGGGTACAGATTCGATACGCATCCTGCCTCCGACGGCTTCGATCTCGAGTCTCAGATTCTTGAGACCGCCGCGCTCGGTAACTTTGCCCTCGGGCTGTCTGCCGTCGTTTTTAAACGTAAGCACATATTCACTTCCCTGCGCCTCGATATTTATAAATACTTTCTTTCCGTCAGCGTGTCTTAACGTATTTCCTACCTGAACGGAGATCGCGGAATCAACGACAGGAATGAGATTTCGCTCAGTCGGCAGATCGCCTATGATCTGAAGTTCGATGCCGAGGTTCACCGCTTCCTTGCTTATGACATAGTATGGAAGCTCCCACTCTTCAGGCGTCTCGTTAAGAAGGTGGCAGATATTTGTCTTCCAGAACGTCAGCATCTCGTTCCTGTCAACGCTTCCCGGAACCAGAAGATAACGCTTGGCGATCAGGATGCTCTGACCGATGTTGTCGTGAAGCGCGGATTTGAGCTGGAGCATCTCGCGATTCATCGTTACGTACTCGATGGTCTCAAGGAGAGCCTTAAGTCTGTTATTGATCGACTTCGCCTTGTTCCTGTGATCTTCAAGCTGGCGCGTAAGATCATATTCGCGCGTTACATCGACTGCGGTTATCTCGGTAACCTTGTTGCCGCGGAAATCGAGAACATTCCTCTTAAAGCTGTAGATCCTTCCCGACGGGCTCTTTATGATCGGCCTCTCACCGCTTCTGATGACATTCGGATCCTCATATCTTCCGAGCATATCCCAGAAAGCATTGCCGTCATAGAACTGCCGTCCGTATAGGTCAGTACTGATCTTATTCATCGCATTGTTCGTCATGATCGGGATTCCGCCCGAGACGCAATAGCAGATGCCGGTCGGGACCTTGTCGAGCGCTTCCTTGATCGAGAGTGCTGATATATGCGAGTTCTGCCACTTAAGAAGTCTCTTGTGACCGATAAAAAATATGACAACGAGTGAGACAAGTACAAGTATCAGGATAGGGAACGGAAAATCGATATTCATATCTCCTGACAGCTGCATGCTCAATGCCTCCTGTATTCCGTAAGTCAGGAATACAAAGAACGCTGACAGAAGGAGTGTTCCCTTTTTCCTCTTAAGGCCGATATTTCTGACCATCAGATACAGGAAGAGGAAAAGGATTATCGCCGTGATCGTAAGAAACAGTCCCTTGATGTGATAAGGAAGTCCGGCGTAATTCATATCACTTTACCTCCTTTGCTGCAGGATAAGTAAGCACGATATAGTATGTACCGTCCTCTTCTTCGATATCAAGTTCACTGCCTGTATCGGATAAGCGTTTGTTCCAGTCTTCAGAGAGTTCGAGTGACTCGCAGTCAAGTGCGATGCTCATCCTGAACTTTTCTCCGGAACTTAAGATGACCGAACACGAATAGATACTGTCGATCACATTCTCTATAATGCTCTCGAAAAGCGCATACGACGCAACCACGAATGATGACGGCAGCATAACACCCTGATCAGACATAAGCTCGCATGTTAAGCCCTTGAGCTTTAAGTATTCCATCGATTCATTAAGAGAGAGTTTGAGTTCCTCAGAGGATATCTCACTTGAGTCATCAGATAAGATCATGAGGTTTCCCATGCGCTTGATATAAACGCTCAGGACAAGTGCGCGGATCATATCATTTCTCGAAGTGTCGTCATCGTCGATCGGAGAAGCGAGGAAGTCATATACTTTCTTTGCCTGCTCCCTTACGGCCATTGCTATGCTGTCGTACAGGCGGTTCTTCGTCTCGAACCTGACGCGCTCCGCACGGATCTCATTTTCCTGTATGATGAGGTCGTTCTCGCCTTCAAGTTCTTCCGTTACTTCTTCTATATCCCGGTTGAGCTTGTTGATCGCGGATAAGTCATCCTTCCAAATCACAGAACCACCGCAGATCGACTCCTTACGTATTACGATGTCAGAGGCTGGCGGTTCCACGGCACCCGTTTTCGATGACAGTATGATATTACCGAAGCCGTCATAGATCTCGGCATTAAGTCCCGACTGCATAAATAGTTTGCCGAGGCCCGAATTGGCAGGTATGAGCCTTATCTGGATAACGCTCTCAAAACCGGTGATGAATGTAAAGCAGTATGCCTCCTGAAGATGGAAGATCTTATGGTCGCCGATCTTAGGCGAACCGCCGTTTACGAGATACCAGATCTCGAGACCCAAACCCAGCGCAATAAAGATCACGGGTATATATATCTGATTTCTGG
>CADCPU010000265.1 GCA_902803365.1 Oscillospiraceae bacterium | reverse complement strand
CTTCGTGAAGGCTTTGTCATGGTCAGAAGTCCTTATGATCCGAATTCGGTCACGAGATATGAACTTGATCCGAAGGTTGTTGATATCATGGTATTCTGCACCAAGAATCCCAAGCCGATCTTGAGTTATATTGATGAGATAAAGAAGTTCGGTCTCTATTTTTTCGTTACGATAACACCGTACGGAAGGGACATCGAGCCGAATGTTCCGGATTACGGGGATGTTTTCGAGTCCTTTAAGATCTTGTCACGTGAGATCGGCAGGGAAAAGTGCGTGGTACGCTATGATCCGATTTTTTTGAGTGATATATATGACTATGACAGGCATATCGCTTTTGCTTCCGAGATGGCTCAAGCCCTGGACGGGTGTACAAACAGAGTGGTCATAAGCTTTATCGATCTCTATGAGAAGACGAAGAGAAATTTTCCTGAAGCAAAAGCGGTGGATTTTAAAGATCAGATGAGGCTTGCCGAAGACTTGGTAAGGATATTTAAGCCGCACGGTATTACGGTCCAGTCCTGCTTTGAGGATTCAAAGCTCAAAACTGTCGGTGTCGATATCTCGGGCTGCATGACGCAAAGACTTCTCGAGGAAGCCAACGGCATAAGGCTTGAAGCACCTAAGGGAGCAGGGGCGCGCAAAGGTTGCGACTGCCTGACGGGCAATGACATCGGATCTTATAATTCGTGCCTTCATCTGTGCCGTTATTGCTATGCAAATTATGACGAGAAGGAAGTTCGCGTCAATGTCTCGCTCCATGATCCGAAGAGTCCGCTTCTTATCGGACACCTGAAGGAGACGGATGTCGTACATAATGCGATACAAAAGTCTGATATAAAAAAACAAGTTGATATATTCGATATACTGCAGGGGGATTCGTGATAAACTGATACTGTGGTTGCGGAGGTTATTATGAATAAGTCCGGTAAGATCGCAAGGATCATTATCAATATCGTTAATGCGGCTATGGTATTTGCAATATGGATATCATTATTCTTTAAAGCTGAAGATGCCGGTTTTCTCGAATCGGGCGGCTTGGTTTCCCTCAGATATTACACAGTACTTTCAAATCTTTTGAGCGGTATTGCTTCCGTCGTATGGCTGATCGGCGCTTTCAGAAAAAAAGAGAGTGCTGTGGCAGATAAATTCAAGTATTTTTCAACTGTTGCCGTAATGGTTACTTTCATGGTAGTTGCGGCATTTTTGGCACCTTTGTATGGTGTAAAACTTCTCTTCAACGGATCAAATCTGTGGTATCATCTTATCCTACCGCTTTTGGCGATCGCTGAATTTCTCATCTTTAACAAGACGAAGATGGGATGGAAGGATAATCTCTTTGTGACCGTTTCAGTCTGGGTCTATGGAACTTTTTATATGTTGAACAATCTGATCAACGGTACCGGAGTGTGGCCTGACACGAATGACTGGTACGGCTTCCTTAACTGGGGCTGGGGGCCGGGAATCGTGATCTTTGTCGGAGTTGCCGTCATTGCTTTTGTCATGGGACTTATCCTTCGCGGAATATTAAAACTTAAGAAGGTATGAACGTATGAGTGCAAATACGACTGATCCTGTAAAACTCAGGGAAAAAACGATAGTAAAGACGAGTATTATCGGCATTGTTGCAAACATATTCCTGGCGAGCTTCAAAGCGGCTGTCGGAATGCTCTCGAACTCCATCGCGGTAATCCTTGATGCGGTTAACAACCTCTCCGATGCTCTCTCGTCGATCATCACGATCGTTGGCGCGAAGATCGCAAATAAAAAGCCTGACAGAAAGCATCCGATGGGCCTCGGAAGAGTCGAATATGTAAGCGCAATGCTCGTATCTGCTATCGTCTTATATGCAGGTGTCACGTCTCTCGTAGAATCGGTAAAGAAGATAATCTCTCCTGAAAAGCCTGATTACTCCGCAGTATCGATCATCATCATCGCAGTTGCGGTAGTCGTTAAGATCTTCCTCGGACTTTATGTCAGGAAGAAGGGCGAAGAAGCAAGGTCGCAGGCTCTCCGTGACTCGGGCAAGGATGCGCTCTTTGATGCGATCCTCTCGGGTTCGGTTCTCTTGAGTGCGATCATATTAATGATCTTCGATATATCACTTGAAGCTTATGTCGGTGTCATCATCTCCGCATTCATCATCAAGGCGGGTATTGAGATGATAAGAGAGACACTTGACGATATCCTGGGTCACAGAGCTGATCCTGAACTTACCAAGAAGATCAAGGCGATCCTCAGCAAGGAAGAGGGAGTAAGGGGAGCTTATGATCTCCTGATCACCAATTACGGTCCTGACAGAAATTACGGATCGGTCCATCTGGAACTTCCTGATACGATGACGGTCGAAGAAGTCGATGTCCTGACCCGTAAAGCACAGGCGAGGGTTTATGCCGAGACAGGAGTTATCCTGACAGGTGTGGGTGTATATTCCTATAACACTAGTAATGACGAGGCGGCAAAGCTCAGGAACGATATCCAGGAGTTTGTACTCTCACACGATTGGGCGCTCCAGATGCACGGTTTTTATCTTGATGTGGAGAATAAAATGGTCAGGTTCGATGTTGTCATTACGTTTGATTCAGATGAGGATTGTGTGGAGAAACTGACTGCTGAGCTCGAGAACAGATATCAGGATTATCACTTTTATATTGCACAGGATGTCGATATTTCGGATTGATGTTCAAAGGTGCCTCTTTTAATTGTTTATATTTGCTCTTTGCGTTATAATGAACCATCGGTCGGCTGGAGCCGGCTATAAGGACTGAAGTCCTCTTGTTATATTTTGTATCAAATCAAATGTGTGCTTTGAAGGCATACGTATCTTCTTAAGGGGATCGTATGTCTTTTTTGTTGGGGTTTTATGGAGCTTAAGGATTTTTTCGAAGAGAATAAGAAGGTCGGTATCGCTTTTTCGGGCGGTGTTGATTCGTCATATCTTTTGTATGCGGCGAAAAAGTTCGGAGCAGACGTTAAGGCTTATTATGTTAAATCTGAATTTCAGCCTGAATTCGAATATAACGATGCCATGAGACTTGCTTCCGATATCGGTATCGATGTCGAAGTCATCCATGTCGATGCACTTGCTTCGGAGATCGTAAGATCCAATCCCAAAGACCGCTGTTATTACTGCAAGAACAACATTTTCGGAGCCATTATCGAGGCTGCTCATAAGGACGGATACAGTATCATCTGTGACGGCACGAATGCTTCGGATGATGCGGGCGACAGACCGGGAATGAGAGCACTTAAGGAAATGAGCGTAAGGTCGCCTCTTCGCGAGTGCGGACTTACCAAAGATATGATAAGAGACCTTTCCCGTGAAGCAGGACTCTTTACCTGGAACAAGCCGTCTTATGCATGCCTTGCTACAAGGATCAGGACAGGTGAAGAGATAACACCTGAGAAACTCAAAAAGACCGAGATCTGCGAGAAGTTTATGAGCATCATAGGTTTTCGCGATTTCAGGATCAGGACATATGAAGGTAAGGCAAGGATCGAGATACATAAGGATCAGTTGGGATTATACAGGGATTCTGAAGAAGAGATAAAAAAAGAACTCGGAAATTACTATACGGAAGTTGAATTGGATCCGGAGGGACGCGGATGAAGAGTGATATTAAAGACATACTCGAGAAGGTAAGAACTGGTGAGATGGAGATCGATGATGCTCTTCTCATGCTCAAGAAACAGCCGTTTGAAGATATCGGCTATGCCAAGGTGGATCTTCACAGAGGTATCCGCCAGGGTGCTCCCGAGGTCATCTACGGAGCAGGTAAGACTCCCGAGCAGATCAGCGGGATCATTAATACGATGCTCAGCAATGATGCCGGCACTATCCTCATTACCAGGATGGATAAGGAAAAGTACGCAGAACTCGATCCGAAGTTGGATATCAGATATTACGATGAGGCAAGGATCGGCATCCTCGGAAGCGTAAAAGATCCTGACGGTATCGGAACTGTTGTTGTCGCTACCGGCGGAACGTCCGATATCCCTGTGGCAGAAGAGGCTGCTGTTACTTGCGAAGCTTACGGTAACAATGTCGTTCGTTTGTACGACGTCGGAGTTGCAGGTCTTCACAGACTGCTCTCGCATATGGACAGCATAATGAATGCATCCGTCATAATCGCCGTTGCGGGTATGGAAGGCGCTCTTGCAAGTGTCATCGGAGGACTTGCCGATTGTCCTGTCATCGCAGTTCCGACAAGTGTCGGCTACGGAGCTTCGTTCGGAGGCGTATCTGCACTTTTATCGATGCTCAACTCATGTGCGAGCGGAGTATCGGTCGTAAATATAGATAACGGATTTGGCGCAGGTTATCTCGCCAGCATGATCAATCATATGGAGGCAAAGCAATGAGGATCCTATATGCAGATTGTTCTATGGGTGCTGCGGGCGATATGCTCACGGCAGCTCTTTTGGAATTGTTCGATGACAAAGAGAAGATCGTTAACGAACTTAACTCACTCGGTATCCCGGGTGTTACATATGAAGCTTCGCCTGAGACCAAGTGCGGTATCGTCGGAACTCATATGACAGTAAAGATCAACGGTGAAGTGGAAGGTGAACATCACCATCACCACCATGATCATGAACACGAGCATGGTCACCACCATCACAGCAGCATGCACGATATCGAGCATATCGTTAAGGGACATCTTAAGATCGAACCGTCTGTTGCAGATGAGGTCATGAAGGTCTACGGCCTTATAGCTGAGGCAGAGAGTCATGCTCACGGAAGACCTGTTACCGAGATCCATTTCCATGAGGTCGGAACGATGGACGCAGTTGCTGATGTAACAGCAGTTTGCTATCTCTTATCAAAGCTCAATATCGATAAGGTCGTCGTATCTCCGATCCATGTCGGAAGCGGAACCGTTAAGTGCGCTCACGGAACACTTCCTGTTCCTGCACCTGCTACTGCATTTATCCTTAAGGGTGTTCCGACATACGGAGGACAGATCAAGTCCGAGCTTTGCACACCGACCGGTGCTGCGCTCCTTAAGACTTTTGCATCCGAGTTCGGTCCTCAGCCGGTGATGTCAGTTGAGAAGATCGGCTACGGCATGGGCAAGAAGGATTTTGAAGCTGCAAACTGTGTAAGATTGATGCTCGGCGAGAGTGAGGATAAAACGGATTCCGTTACGATCCTTGAATGCAATATCGATGACATGACTGGCGAAGAACTCGGATTCGCTTTTGACAGATTGTTTGCTGCAGGTGCTCTTGATGTATTCTCGATCCCGGTTGGAATGAAGAAGAACAGACAAGGGTATCTTCTGAGTGTCATCTGTAATGATAAGACGAAGGATGAGATAGTTAGGGCTATCTTTAAGCATACATCCACAATCGGAATAAGGGAAAGTGTAAGTAACAGATATGTGCTTGACAGACGCATCGAGGAGATCGATACGAAGTACGGCACTGTCAG
>CADCPU010000264.1 GCA_902803365.1 Oscillospiraceae bacterium | reverse complement strand
CAATTCCACTGCCGGTTGACAGATTGCAAGGTATAAATGGTAGAGTTGCGCCGAATTTTTTTGTATCATAAAACCATCAATCGGAAGGCCAATGGCGATATGAAAGAGAAAGCGCTAACTATAATTGGAATAAAAGGTAATACATATGATATTTTCTGAAAAGTTGACCGAACTGAGAAAAAGAAGCGGTTTGACTCAAGAGCAGTTTGGGGATAAGATCGGTGTCAGCCGTCAGGCGGTATCAAAATGGGAAATGGCTCAGTCCGTGCCCGATATCAACAAGGTAATGGCCATTGCGGATTTCTTTGAAGTTCCCGTTGATCTTCTTCTGAAAGATGATCTGGACCTGGATGACTTGGGAACTCCCAAAATCCAAGTCTGTTCGCCTGATCCTTCGCGTAAAGTTATAACTCTTGAAGAAGCACAGGTTTTTTTTGCCGTCCGTAAAAAGACAGCCGGATTGGTAAGCCTCGCGATCATTCTGCTTGCTTTATCTCCGGTAGCCGATTATTTCATAGCGATAACGAATAATGACAGATTGATCGGCATTGGTATGATCATACAGATCATATTCGTGTTGTGTGCAGCAATAGCGATCATACTCGCAGTGTGGGGAGAGAAAAGATTCAAGTACTTTAAGGAGCCTGATCGCGAAATAGATTATGGCGTTAAGGGTGTTGCCGAAGATTATATCAAAGATTTTGATCGTACTCGGCTCCTGGGGATCCTTGCCGGAATCGTATTCCTTGTTGTGTCGCTTTTTCCCATGATAATCTGCGTTACACTGCAGGCTGAGAATAATATTATAATGGCTCTTGGTATTTCGCTAATGATGCTGATGGCATCATTAGGAATATCCGCTATCGTATACGTTAACATGAGACATAAAGGCTACTTGCGTTTAAAGAATCACAAATGATCTCTTAACAGTTTGACAGATCGATCTGACTTGCGGAAATACCGTAGGTGATCTTTGTATGCAAAAAATCAATATAAAGGAGAAGAAAAAATGAAAAAGATTGGAAAGATCATACTTAAGGTGCTGGGCTGCATTGCAGTTTGCTTGTTGCTATTTGTTGCCGGGTTATCAATATATAACCATATTAAGATGGCCGGTGAAATCAATGCGATCAAGGACAAGGGATACTATAACCCTGTATCAACGGGGGACCATTCACTTAATGTATATGAAGTAGGCAACAAGAATGGAAAACACACTATAGTTGCACTCTCCGGCTGGAGCGATGGTGAGATGTATATCGGCTGGAGGCCATTGACCTCTCAGTTCGAGGATGATAACGAGTTTGTCTTTATCGATCGCGCAGGATACGGATTAAGTGATGATACCAACGAACCCATGACCGTTGACTATGTCGTTGAGGATTATCGTACAGCATTGAAAAATGCAGGTATCGAAGGCCCATATATCCTTCTTTGTCATTCGTTGGGCAGCTTGTATACGGCATATTGGGAGAGCACATATCCGGATGAGATCGAAGCATGCATTTTCATGGATGGAACTTTACCTATAAGTGCAGAAGAGGTAGATGCGGTTATACAGAAAAGATCATTCACGGATAATATCCTCACTGAGGTCACTACCCGTCTCCCGTATTTTCTGACACATACCGGATTATCGAGAGTCTTTGATATTAACGATGCCTTTTATGGGGATGTCATGAGTTGCCTTGATCCTGATGATCGCAATGATGGTTTCACGTTAATAAATTCAACGTATACTTCAGATGCATGTTTGTATGAGTTTAGCCATGTTAATTCCGGTGAAGTTTTATCCTGGACATGGGAGCACATAGAAACAACCGATATCCCGAAGATATACTTAGCAGCTTCAGATTATGAAGGCGCGCTGGCTTACGCCGGGAAACTTGGTAATACGGAGGTCTTTGATCTGAAGGGCGATCACGTTATCTTCCTTGACAGGACGGAGGACTGTGCAGATAAGATCGGTACGTTCCTTGCAAGTCTTGATGCCTGACCTAATTTTTATGCATGGTTGCATATGACAAAAGAGTGCGAGCAATGTTTGCACAATATGAGTTTTTTCCAAAACACTGCGTTTTTGTATCTTTTGGAAAAAAATTGACATATCGCTCTGCGGATTATACAATCAATCAATTCTGTTAATACGGGTATTACTAGAGAAGAAATATGCCAAAAGACAGGTATTGCAAGTTCCGGAAATCTGACAAGAAAACTGGATGAACTTGAAAAATGCGGATTCATAAGAAAATACATACCGTTTGGGTATAAAACAAAAAAAGCGACGTACCAACTGATCGATAACTATACCCTGTTTTATAATAAGTTCATAAAGAATAAGATCTACGATGGCAAATATTGGCAAAATATAAGCAATTCAGCTGAAGTGAACGCTTGGAGCGGAATAGCATTTGAAAGGGTTTGTCTTGAACACGTTGATCAAATTAAGTTAGCGCTGGGAATATCCGGAGTACAAACAGCCGTCAATTCATGGAAATGCGATGCTGATCCCGATAAAGGGATACAGGGATCACAGATCGATCTTCTACTTGTTCGAAAGGATCAAGTGATCAATGTATGTGAGATGAAGTATTCGGAAACGGAGTTTGCGCCGGATCAGGCATTCGATAAAGCCATGCGCAGAAGAATGAATGATCTTCAAAATGCAACTGGAACAAAACATGCATTACACTCTACATTGATAACTACATATGGTATCGAAGAAACATCATATGCTGGAAATATACAGTCAGTTATCACAGCAGAAGACTTGTTTAGATAATCAGGAGACACTCGTGGAAGTGCCTCAATATGAGCACATGTTATAATCATTACATCCGCGAGAGATCTGCATTAACCTACGGGGGAATAAGTTGATGGAAAAAGACACACGATCTTCACCATTGTTTTTGATAACATTTGTTGTTGATATCATTGCTCTTTTGATGGGTATATTTTGCCGGGTGATGGCAAGAGAACCATCCGGAAATATTATCAATGATACCCTTCTTGGCGATCTGCGCACATATAAGATATTGATCAATCTTTCAGATGCCGGAATATTGCTGTTTATGTTTTTGCTCGGGGCATTGGTAGTATTGGGATTTCGAGGTAAGTTTCCTTTTTATCTGATCTTGGCAGGACTGGGAATCTGGTTCTTTGGTATTTGTTTTGTCAAGGCTGTTCCGCCTATTCTGAATAAACCGGAAGTGATTACAGCTGTCTGTACTGACAGGGAGATACACGTAAACGGAAGGCATTCTCACAAAGTTCGCTATCAATTGAGCTTTGATAACGGGTCTTCTATCAGAAAAAAGGGGGCTGAATATAGTGATGCAGTCGGAAAATCCTTCTATGTTGTAATGTGCGGCGATACTGCAATCGAAGTGTATGATCCTGCCGAATACAGTCTTACGCTGTAAGCTGATCAGCCATATGAATAATGGAAAGATTTCTGATTACAACTTCAATATTCTTCCGATTTAAGATAGCACAATCTTCCGATTTATTGTTGCTCTTTTCTCCGATTTGAAATATCCTTTCATTGAAAAGGAGCCTTTCTATAGCTAATGATATAGATGTTCAGAGAACCGGAAAACCTGCTTTTTTGATGGTAGTAACTAAGAACAAGGTTGCATATCAGATGGATAATGGGGTATATGTAGTGCCATTGTGTTGTTTGAAGAATTAATAGACTAACCTTGAATTGGTTGACGTATATTCTGTATAGGAAAAATAAAACGTTGATTGAAAGCGGTTAGGCAATTAACAAAGAAAAGTCAGTTTGGTGAACGATATGCCATTGGGGCATTCTCGAAGTTTGGAAGGGAGTATTTGCATGGCAGTATGGCCTGGGATCAAGGTAAAAGTAGCATACAACGGAAAAGTGATCGTTTTCTCCAAGGATATAGACGGGTTTTGCTGGATCAACGACGATTCCACTTACTTCGAAGACGGCAGTCCGGTAACAGTGGAAGCTCTTATGGAATTTCTCCGTTTCTATGGTAAAGATGCTATAAAACCTCGCAATCAACGAACGATGAAGGAACCTCTGTCCTTTTTCGACGGTAACGAAGAGATCGGAAACGGCATGTACGGAGATATGATAAGGATCGATCCAAATGGCGAACCTTTAGTGACGATAAGGGACGGAAAGATAATATCTGCTTATGAAATGTGCAACTGCGAGAAAAGATTCCAATACGGTCAGTCCAGGAACATCCGGGTATGTTCAAAGGAAGAACATGATGAATTCAGAAGGCAATTGGTAGCTTCAGGTGATTTTATCGAGATCAGAAAGGGCAAGCCATGGCACGAAGGAATTATCAGAACGACCAAGGGTGTACCCTATCAATATAAGTGTACAAAATGCGGAGCTG
The DNA here is from genome assembly GCA_902803365.1 of Oscillospiraceae bacterium. Next base: position 1,963 of record CADCPU010000264.1, on the reverse strand, counting down.
TATGGGATTTTCCTGCATACATGAAAATAAAGGATAAGAAATTTGCAGGTATGCCTGCGACATATCAGATGAGCAGGACCATATATGTCTCGTTAAGAGACGATAAGGAAAAGATGAAAGGAAATCGTCAGTAAAACTGACTAAGACAAATCGGGGTTTGCAGAGCGGAGAACATAATGTATTTATATCATTTTTATGATGCCGGGACAGGGCCATTCAGAAGTCTGACTTCTATACCTCAGGATGAAGCCAGAGAGATCATTGAGAGGATAAAGATAGAACGCCCCAATTCTCAATGCGCAGCCAGACATGATAAATACGTGCAATATCGACATAATTGCGAGCGGATGCTGCGAGAAGCATTTGCCCAAAAGGGCGGGATCATGGAGATAGATTCGCCTCACTATATGGTTTTGGGATTCAGTCCATGGTTATCAACCTGGTATGAAGAGTGTAGATATATAAAGATCCCTGTAGAGGAATTTGACCTGCGGACAGTTTCATTTACTTATGGTGACTCCATGCCTACATTCAGTGATAGAGTGAATGATGGCAAAGAATACAGGAAAAAGGTCTATATGTATGATGAGATCCTGGAGATAATAAAGAAATACGGCATGCCGCAGGATTGGAATGATGACGGAAAGTTTGGACCGGAAAGGTATATCGAAGCTCATATTTGGAGCGATAAGGTAATACAAAAATATATAATAGAACAATAAATCGGAGTTCGCTGTATGTGCAAAGTATGTGACAGAATTAATGAGACCAAAGCCGGCAATAACCCGTTTCTTGTAAAAGAACTTGAGACCGGATATGTGGTGATGGGAGATTTTCAGCATTTTAAGGGATATACGCTATTCTTATATAAAGACCATGCTATGGAACTGTTTGATCTTGATGAGAAAACAAGGGCCAAGCATTTATATGAAATGACACTGGTTGCAGAAGCGGTCAAAAATGCTTTTGGAGCTGAAAAGATGAATTATGAATGTCTCGGAAATGGAGAAGGTGGTGCACATATTCACTGGCACCTGTTTCCCAGAAGAGCCGGGGACATGGGAAATTATGGCAACAACGGCAAAGGACCTGTTTGGTGGTATCCGAGGGAAGAAATGTATTCGGATGATAACAGACCCGGCAGCGAAGAACTTGAGAATATGAAAACAACGCTTCTTAGGGAATTGGATAAGCTGTTGATGTAAGCAACTTCAGGTTTGCAGGAACGGCTTGGGGAGTATTAATGATACTGATATTCTTAATGAGGTGAATTGAAATGGCAATAGGATCAGAGACATTGAGCACTGGAATATTGTGAATAAAACAGTATCGGAATATACAATGGCAGAGTGGCTGGCCTGCCTTAAAGAAAAAGTGTTATTGGAACAATGCCTGCCGATCTATTCTCAAATACTTGATGAGGATCCCTTGGCTCACGGCATATTTGCAAAAGGCGAACTTCTGTATGATGTGACGCAGATCGATAATGCTTTTTGGAAGGAACATCAAGAGTGGCATGAATATTTCATTACAAGAGTGAAGACAGCTCTTGAGCTGATCGAGAATGATTCGAATGAAATAATACAAGAGTATGTAAATTCATATCGAAGATTTTTGGAATAACTATCATTTGCTGTTCTCAGCTGTGCTGTCTTCCGGCAGTACGGCTGTTATCACATTGGGCGCAACCGAACAGATGACAGATATCATCTTGGCTATCTGTTTGGCGCGGATGACCGACAGGGTATTTACGATGACTGAGTTCCCGGCCGCCTCGAGCTGCTTTCCGTAAACCGCCGCTACAACGAGTGTGGAGTATATTAATCTTCTTGATGCGTCGATATCCTTGTTGTTGAAGCCTTTCTGGCTCTTCAGGAATGCTTCTGCATCGATTATCTCATTAACCAACTGCTCAGGGGAGATGTCCAGCGCAGCCAAAGCACCAAGCGAAGACAAACCGTTG
>CADCPU010000263.1 GCA_902803365.1 Oscillospiraceae bacterium | reverse complement strand
CTGCCGTATATCTTGACACTGTAGATCTATATCATTCGTTCGATCTATTGTTGAATAGATATGAAGAGAATGGTTCTGTATCGAGTAATATCTATGGCCTTGACCCTAGCAGAATAACAGCACGTTATGGAATCGAGACCGGAACGTATGATGGAGATGAGGTTGCAACATTCTCGGCTAGGAATATCGCGATAGAAGGAAACGATATCGTAATAGAGACAGGAGAGATAATGGATACTCTCTTGGGTGTTCCTGGCAGGACATTTACGATATATGCCGATATTACGATGGAATTTGACCCTGACTATTTGAGTTACGAATTCCCCAACAAGACTACCGAGGATGCTCTGATTGGTGTAATCGTATCGGCTAGTTCTAACCTCTCGTATCAGGATAATACAGAGAGACTTGCTCATTCGAGCATTACTGAATCTTTCGGTTCTGATCCGGAGAACAAGTTCTACTATGTTAATGCGGTTACATCGGCTCTCCTGAGTTCCTCTGCTATTAACGAATTGGATTATTACGATACGGATGGTCGTCAGAGCCAGAATCAGTCTAGGCTTGGACTTAACGGAAGATCAGCTGAGATGACAATGATGCCTATACATACAGAGGCCAATTACAACGTAGACGTTATCAGTAACTGGCAGTCTGGTGACAAGATCAGGTTGACGCTGTCGCTTGATAAGAAGACCGATGATATCGCAGGCGGTGTTGTAGTTGGTGCTGATTATGTTGAGGTTGATATTGTAGATTTCTTAACGATAACATCTGTTACATCCGGCAATGTTACATTTACTAAGAATAATGAGCTCAGTAATGCTCATAAACTGGTATATGAAGCTAACAGTGCAGGATGTGAGATGGTCAGTGAAGGATACTATCACTTTGATATTGCATTTACTGCTCATACAGGTGAAGGCTTTGAGGATTATGCGAACTTTAAGCTCAACCTGCAGGCTGAACTTAGAGATACGCTTCATGGTGATGCGCGTACTGTTGAGAACAGTTCTGCCCGTGACTACATAGTCTATACCAATGCGAAGATCTTTAATGATGTTATCAATCAGGGTCAGATCAACCAGGGAAATCCTTAAAAGGTAATCACATATGACCAACAACGTCACAAGCAAATTCATATCCCTTATCCTCCGGCATAAGCCGGAGGTGATAGGGATCACGCTCGATGAGCACGGTTGGGCGAATGTTGATGATCTTATTGCTGGGGTGAACAAGACTCATCCGTTGGATAGAGCGACACTTGAGAAGATCGTGGCTGAAGATTCGAAGCAACGATATTCGTTCAATGAAGACGGGACTCTTATACGCGCTAATCAGGGACATTCGATACCTGTTGATGTGGAACTGCCGGAGGCTGTGCCGCCGGAGGTGCTTTGGCACGGGACAGGTGAGAAGTATGTGGAGTCGATCGACAGGGAGGGACTGATTCCTAAGTCCAGGCTTTATGTGCATTTGTCTGGTGATATTGAGACAGCCAAGGTCGTCGGAGCACGCCACGGAAAGCCTGTTATCTATAAGGTCTTAAGTGGAAAGATGCATGAGGACGGAGTGGTATTTTACAGGTCAGTAAACGGTGTATGGCTTACGAAGCGTGTTGAGACTAAGTATCTGGAGAAGTGCTGAAGTCGTTTGATTGCATTCTTTTCTGGTAGATAATCCTTGACAAGAATATCTTCCAATCGAATCGGGAATTATTTGATTTTGCGTTATAAATCTGATGGTATATACATATATACCGTGGAGGAGGGGATAATCATGACAGAGACAAAGTTATTTAATTATGGAGGAAGTCAAGCAGTAAGACTTCCTAAGGATTGTAGATTTGATCCTGATGAGACTGTGATCATAAAAAAGATTGGTGATATGGTCATTATGATACCTAAGGATAAAGTGAATGAGGTGTTCGGATCCGGATACGGAGAGGCATCTTATGACTATTTTTCTGAGGGAAGAGACCAGGGTGTGTTCAAGGAGCGGTAACTACTATGGTGTGTACAGAAGTTCTGACCATATTCACAATAGGGATGTATTAAATAAGCTTTTGGTCAAGGTGGATGTGTTGGATTACGATTCCTTGGCATCGGAAGCATATGGGCCTATCCGTAATGATCTTATGAAAAGAGGATGTCCTATTGGCCCATTGGATATGCTGATTGCTTCCCATGCCAAGTCAAAGCAAATGATATTGGTTACTCATAATACATCAGAGTTTATGCGAGTCCGTGGCCTTGCAGTTGAGGATTGGTATATATGACAGATTCGTTCGGTTACGCTTCGTGCATTAGTAGCTGAACAGCTGATCCTTGTGTTCGATCAACATATCCAGGTCATTTTCGAACATATCGATGCCATTAGGGAAGACCTCGCGGTTTTTGGTTTGATCTATACCGTATATCCTGTCATCAAAACTTTCGGCGAAGAACTCGGTGCAGAAAACGTCACTGGTCAGCCATGGATTGTCTTTGTTGCAAGTTGCCCAATAAGAACCATCAGTGAGACCTTTGTGCAGATCTTCGGGACCTTTTATGTCTTCTCGGTTTGTAGGCAGACCGTTTTGCAGATACGTATATTTCTCATTGGGACGATGTGCGTATCCTACGGCGGCGATCTGATTGTTGGTTATTCCTCCGAGGATATCATTGATTATGGATGT
>CADCPU010000262.1 GCA_902803365.1 Oscillospiraceae bacterium | reverse complement strand
GGGACCGAGTCGGCCAAAGTGCCGTCAAAGTCATATAAAACGCAATCGAATCTTGCCATTAATCCTGTTCCTTCTCCTTATCTTCCTCACCGTCATCGGATTCCACTTCGACCGGATTGATATGGATCATTACCTTGGTTATGGCTCTTTCCTGAACCTGAAGGACCTTGATGTCGAGGTTCTTATAGGAAACCACGGGCTTTTCCCTCTCCTCCGGAACTCTGTCCAGAAGCTGGATCACAAGACCTGCGATCGTATCATACTCATCATCAGTAAGTTCGATGTCGATAACGTTTTCGAGATCCGACAAAGTCATGTCACCTGCAACGATAAGGTCACCGTTCGAGAGCTTGATGCATTCCTGTTCTTCTTCATCGAACTCGTCGGAGATGTTGCCTACGATCTCCTCGACCATATCCTCGATCGTTGCAACACCCATCGTTCCGCCGTATTCGTCCAGAACGACAGCCATCTGCATACCGCAGTTCTTCATCTCGCTGAAAAGAGACGAGATCTTCTTCGATTCATGTACGAAGAGAGGCTCACGCATGAACTTTGAAAGCTTGAAATTCTTTATCTCAGTCTCGGAAAGACCCAGAAGGTCCTTGATGTGAAGGATACCGACGATATCGTCGATCGTACCGCTGTATACCGGGATCCTCGTATATTTCTCGCTCTTGGCGATCCTAATAACATCTTCATACGGAGCATCGTCAGGCAGGGATACGATCTTCTTTCTGTGAGTCATTATCTCCGCAACATCCTTGTCGTTGAACTCAAAGATGTTCTCGATCATCTTCTTCTCATTGTCTTCGATACTGTCCGACTCGGAAGCTACATCGACCATCATCCTGATCTCTTCTTCCGTAACTTCCTTATCCTTATCCTTCGGATCGATCTTGAGGAGCTTTAAGATCGCGTTGGTGGAAGCCGTGAGAAATTTTACAAACGGAGTAGCGAGTACTCCGAATGTCCTGACGATACCTGCTGCAGCAAAAGCCCACTTCTCAGGATACTTCTGAGCTACGCGCTTAGGGACGAGTTCACCCAAAACAAGTGAGAAATAAGAGAGTACTACCGTAATGAGGACGGTACTTGCAGGATGCACCCAGCCGTGAGTCCCCTTGGGATCTATCGCTCCGGCGAGCATTGCGGAAAAGTTATTGGCAGCAAAAGCCGATGACAAGAATCCTGCAAGTGTTACGCCGACCTGAATTGTCGCTAGAAAAGTTCCGGGATTATTAATGAATTTCAATATCCTCTTTGCACCCTTGTGGCCTTCCTCGGCCATCTTATGCATCTTGGCATCATTGAGGGATATGACTGCCATCTCCGTTCCCGCGAAGAAAGCATTTATCAAGATAAAAACAAAAACGACTACCAAATCAATAATGATTTTACTCACGCCGTCAGGCACTTTTTACTCCTATCCTTTCCGAAGACCTATCAAACACCCGGTCCTCCAGAGACTGTGCATTCGCGTCGTTCCTTACAAAACGAGCCTTGTAGTCTCATAAAATAATTACTTATTATACATCATATAATGTTATTTGCGAAATAGCCTCTCATCAAGAATTTCAGAAACGACTTCAGGATCCGCCGTTCCCTTCGTCTCCTTCATGACCTTACCGGTCAAAAATCCCCTGACCTTCTCCTTGCCTTCGTAGAATTCTTTAACGGCTTTGGCATTCTCGGGCGCTTCAAAGACCTTATCGACCGCCGCCCTTACGGCATCGACCGAACGCTCAAGTATGAGACCGTGTTCACTGGCATAGATCTCGGGATCCCCGCCGTTTTCACATATCGCTTCAAGTATCGTCTTGGCAGAAGAAGCCGTAATGGTCTTGGAACAGACGAGCCTTACGATATTTCCGACAGCTTCGGGTTCAGCCTTTACAGGGTTGTCCCTCCAAAGCTTAAGGTAATTGGTCAATATGAACGAAGCCGTCTTCTGCGGCTCGGATGACACTTCGGCTGCTATCTCGAAAAGCTCCGCTATATGATCTTCGGTACAGAGATTATACGCATCTTCCCTTCTGACGCCCATCTCCTCAAACCTTTTCTGCTTCTGCGACGGAAGCTCGGGCATGGAAGAAAAGATCTCGGAGATCTCCTGCTCCTCTACGATGACATCAGGGATATCAGGCTCGGGGAAGTATTTGTAATCGGCTGAATCCTCCTTGCTCCTCATGGACAACGTCACGCCGTTGTCTTCATCAAATCTTCTGGTCTCCCTGATTATAGTGCCGCCCTCTTCAAGCACGCTGATCTGCCTCTGAGCTTCATACTCACATGCTTTCAGGACAGACTTAAACGATGAGAGGTTCTTCATCTCCGTACGGGTACCCGGCTCCTGCCCGGGCTTTCTGACGGACAGGTTAACATCGGCCCTTATGGAGCCTTCCTCCATCTTACAGTCGGAAACATGCGAGGCACGAAGGTCTCTTCTTAAGATATCAAGGAACTCGACAGCCTCTTCCCCGCTTACAAAGTCAGGGTATGTGACTATCTCGATAAGAGGGACACCGCAGCGGCAATAGTCTACCGTGATGCCGTTCTCATCTCTTAATATCTTGGCGGCATCATCTTCAAGGTGTATCTCCCTGATCCTTATCGTCTTATCAGAGACAGGAAGGTATATGCTGCCCTCTCCGCATATCGGATCGTAAAACTGCGTGATCTGGTACCCCTTCGGAAGATCCGGATAAAAGTAGTTCTTCCTGTCAAAAGAAGATCTGCTGTTTATCCTGCAGCCCAAGATCTTGCCTGCGGTAACTGCAGGCTTTATGCACTCGCGGTTAAATACAGGGACAGCTCCGGGAAGTCCCGTGCAGATCTCGCAGGTATTACTGTTGATCTGTCTCGTAAAACTGTTCCTGCATCCGCAGAAGATCTTATGTTCCGTCAGGAGCTCAACATGGACTTCAAGTCCGATCATTACTTCATACATATCTATGCCCCCTTATAAAACAGTTCCGCCGCTTCGCAGAGCCTCTTCTCACAACCAGGATGACCCATGAGCTGCACACCTGAAGGAAGTCCGCCAAGCATTCCGACAGGGAAAGCGAGAGACGGATATCCGAGGATATTGGCAGGCACGTTAAATACATCGTCACCATAAGCCTTATACTGATCACGATCCTCCCATCTCACAGGAAGAGTCGAAGATACAGGCATGAGGATCGCTGTCTCGGGATCCGTGATCTTATCAAAGAGAGATCTTAAAGCGCCGCAGATATCGAGCGCACGCTTATAGTAATCATCATAAAAACCTTCTGACAGCACATAGTTACCGAGAATGATGCGCTTTTTGACTTCAGAGCCGAAGCCTTCGCTCCTCTTTCTGTATCTGTCCTTATCATAACGAGCCAGATTGGAAGATGCCTGAGCACAGGCAATGACATAGTAGCACGCGGCAAGTTCATCCATGCACGGCATATCGAAAACCTTCACGTCACTGATCCCCATCACCCTCGGAAGTCCGAAGATAAGATCTGATGCGTATGACTTTTCCGTCAGGTCACGAGGTATCAGTATCCTCTTGATCCTGCCGTCGCCTTCGTCAGATCGTCTCTCTGAGATCATCTCAAAAAGATCCAAGGCATCCTCAGGTGTCCTTGCCATCGTGCCTATCTGATCAAAGGCAGATGCATAAGCTATAAGACCGTGCCTTGAGACATTGCCGTATGTCGGCTTAAGTCCGACGATACCGCAATAAGATGCAGGAAGCCTGACAGATCCGCCCGTGTCGCTTCCGAGAGCCCATCTGCACAGCCCGCCTGCGACCGCAGCGGCACTTCCGCCGGAAGACCCTCCTGCCGTCCTCTGCAGATCAAACGGGTTGTTTACTCTTCCGTAAATACCGGTATCAGAAAAAGACCCCATGGCAAATTCATCCATATTGGTCCTTCCGGCGAAGCTCATTCCCTGTGACTTAAGCTTTCCGATACATACGGCATCATAAGCTGCGATGTGATCTCTGAGCATATCTGAAGCCGCCGTTATGTTCTTGTCTTTTATGAGAATGTTATCCTTTACTGCTACGCTGTCATAAGATTCGTCGAATCTTTCGATAAAACAATCTGTATCGCAGCTGTCAGGATAGATGATCTTGGAATACTCGGCATTTCCGCAGTAAGCCCCTGCATCAGACAACTTGATATCCGATAAGACCTCTGCATTTCTTATGACTCCAATGAACTCTTGGAGCCGTTCAAGTTCCGTAACGATCGAAGCCCGTTCTTTGTTGCACAGTTCGAGTTGTGAAAGTACCAAAAGTTTGTCCAAAAGGTTATTGATCATTCTTGGTCTCCGATCCGTTTTTTTCTGCTAAACTTCATTAAGATTATATAGAATAAGGAGCCTGCTTCAAACAATGAAAAAGACAATCAGTTCGATATTCATAGGACTTTTTATCATCGCCCTCATACTTTTGGGCATGAAGATATACTTTGCACCTGATCAAGTCAACAAACGAGGCATCAAAAAAGCCTCAGAGTCTCTGGAGAAAGTGGAAGAACCCGCTGACGATTCCGGATCGACGATCTACACATTTGATGAAGCAAAAGAAAAGTACACCGTAAATGACGCGCTTCGTCTCGTTAATACCGAATACACTCTCGATAAGGACTTCGAGCCCAAGCTCGCAGATTACAAGGATACGGGCGTTCTCATGAATACATGCATAACGGATGCCTATGCCGCTTTATCTGCTTCTGTTATGGAAAAATGCAATGACAAGCTCTTTGTCATGAGCAGTTACAGAAGTTACGAAGATCAGGAAAGAGTCTACGAAGAAGAAGGAGCTGAGGTAGCTGCTCTTCCCGGAACATCAGAGCACCAGACAGGACTTGCGCTCGACGTATATGTTTTCGAGCACGCCGGATCGGGATTTATCGAGACGGAAGCGGGCGAATACGTAAACAGCAACTGCCAGGACTTCGGATTCATCATCAGATATCCTTACGGTCAGCAGGAAAAGACCGGATTTGATTACGAGCCATGGCATATCAGATATGTCGGCCTTCCGCACAGCAAGATAATCGCAGACAACAATATGGTCTTTGACGATTACGCTGCCCTTTATGATATAGGAAAGTATTATGAGCGAGAAGGTTACCTTATCGCAAGGATGCCTATGGATAAGATCGAGATCCCGAACAAGTACGATAACGTAACATTAAGCGAAGACGGTCTCGGATACGTTTTCGTAACGATCAAAACAACGGCGCAATGAGCCTTATGATGTTATCGTAGAGGATATTCCTCACCTTAAGTCTGTTCGCAAATTTTTCAGTAGACTCTTCAGAGTCTGAGAACATCTGCTTAAAATCCTTCTTCATGTCATTCATAGCCTGACGGTCGTTGAAGAAGACACTGTTTTCGAAGTGGAAATAAAGACTTCTGTAATCGAAGTTTATCGTGCCGCAACAAGCCTGAGCGTCATCGCACAAGATCTGCTTGGCATGGTTAAAGCCCGGCTTATATGTGTATATCTTGACGTTGTTCTTGGCAAGCCATGTGGCATATGTCTTTGTCGCCCTGTAGACGATCTTCTTATCAGGGATGCCCGGGATGACTATCCTTACGTCAACTCCCCTGCCCGCAGCAAGAGTAAGTGCACCGAATGTCTCATCATCGATGATGAGATACGGCGTTGAGATCCAGATGTATTTCTGGGCACCTGCGATTATATTGAGGTAGACATTCTTACCGACCGTCTCATTATCGAGCGGTGAATCGGCATACGGCTGAACAAGATATCCGTTCGGATCCGAGACCGAATTCTTGGATGCTTTAAGAAAGCCCTTGATGGCACTTTCAGTATCAGTCTGCTTTATCTGATTCCACATCTCAAGGAAGATCGTCGTAAGGTTAAGGGATGCATCACCCGTGATCTTGATACCGGTATCCTTCCAGTAGCCGTATGGTGCGATGAGATTAAAATACTCATCCGCAAGGTTAAATCCGCCCGAAAAACTGACAATACCGTCGATAACGGTGATCTTTCTGTGATCTCTGTTATTCATAAGGATATTGATGGTAGGCATTATCGGGTTAAAGATACGGCATGATATACCGCGGCGTTCCATCTTCCTGGCAAATTCCTGATCGATAAAGACAAGGCTTCCGACCTCATCATAGATAAGCCTTACGTCAACACCGTGCTTGGCTCTGTCCTCCAATGCATCGAAAAGAGCAGCACAATATTCCGAGTCTTCTATAGCGTGATATTCCATGAAGACGAACTTCTCCGCCTTCTTTATCTCTTCGATCATATCCTTAAAGCACGAGGCGGCATCAGAATAATACTGAACCTTACTTCCGAAGTGCGCAGGATAATGCGCGATATTTGAGATATAGCCCGATTGATTGGCGATGACCTGTGCATCCGGGCTGAACTTTGTCTTATCGTGAGTAAACTTCTCACCGAATGCTCTTATCCATTCGGCTACCGTATTGAATCGGTTTATCTGTCTCTTGTTGAGAGCGGAGTGACCCGTCAGGAAGTAAAGCGATAATCCGACGATCGGGAAAGCCAGGATCAGTATGAGCCAAGGGAACTTAAAAGCGGAGTTCATGTTCTGTCCGAACACATAGAGTGCCACTATGAGTGCCGCTATCGAAAAAGCGATGGAAACGACCGGATAATAGCCCTGCAGCAAGATCAGCAGTACAACGAGCCAGACCATCTGTACCAAGATGGATGATCCGAACACTATAGCTCTGGTTATCCCGTTCTGTTTCTTTTGCTTTTTGTACTGCTCCACTTATTTCCCCTGATCCCCTGTTTTCCTTGAATATCCGTTATCGGCGAAGATCACTCCTCGTCGTCTTCGGATTCATCATCCGGCAGCTTCTGCTTTCCTGCAGCCTTGATGACTGCTTCCTGCTGCTTTCTGCTCTTTGCAACCATTACGATAGCAACAACGATGATCGCTACGAGCACGATCGCTGCAAGAGCGATAGTTACCTTTCTCGTTACGCTCAGCGACTTAGGAGTCTTCATAGGCTCTGCAGTGATCTGAGCTTCCTCGCCTGCAGTTGTCTCAAGAGAGATGTTTCCCTCTTCATCAAGAGGAAGAGAGATCACAGGCTCGCTTGTCTCGGAAGTCTCCGTATTCTCAGCAGGTGCGACCTGTACAGGCTTTTCAATAGTGTCGTTTGTATAGAATTCATGAACATCGGACATAGCGATCGAACCGACCTCGTCGTTCAATGCCTTGAGGGCAATATTCTGCTTCTCGCTGTCATCGATCTCACCAAGACCATAGTAACCCATAACGTGATAACCGTATGCAGTCTGAACTATGCCGAGGTCTCCCTCCTTACGTGAAGGATCATATGCCCAATCTTCAAACTCGGATACGAATACACCCTTGGAAACGGTATAATCCGCACATTCCTTGACGACACCGCTCTGAGCAAGTTCAGTTCCTTTTGTCTTGACATCTTCAGGTGAAGTACATGACGCGAGGAAATCCTCAGCAGCACTCTTAGCCGCAGCCAATGAATCCTGCGAAGCATCCTCAGGTGCAAAGAGAGCATGAACGACCGAAGGCACATAGAGCTCATCATCAGTAAACTCGTACTTATTGATGTATTCTTCGGAATAAACCGATGAGAGATAATAACGTTCCATGATACCTCTGAACGTTTCACCGTCACAACCTTCTCCGTAGAAGATCTGCAGGTACTGATCGAGCGTAAGTCCGTAGCCTTCTGCGATACCTACGAGCGTATCCATGTAACCATCGATCATGCTTACATATTCATCAGACAGGACAATGCCGTCCTCTTCAGCCATATCGAGTACGATATAAGTGCTGAGGAGCTGATTTTCAGCATATTCCTTGAAAAATTCGCCAAAATATGAATAAGACAGACCTTCGTTTTCTGCATTAGGAAGGTCATAAGCAAGATCGATAAATCCCTCGGATGTTACAGGATAAGAACCCTGCATCGCTGTCTGAGACATATCCGAAAATGTATGGATAAAATAAAAATTTGCCTCAGAGATAGGGATCTCCTTAAGATCATAGTAATACTGATGATTAAGGTATACACCGAGCTGGCTTCCGTACATAGTCTCGAATGTTTTTCCTTCGATCGTATACTCGCCATTTTCATTCGTCTGAGCCACCGGTTTTTCCGTTGATTCAGCTGTTGACTCAGCTGTTGACTCAGCTGTTGATTCCACAGTCTGATCAGCAGTTGTAGTTGTCTCATCGAAATCAATGATGTCTGCGCATACAAGATTACCGCCCAAAAGAGCAAATGTCATAACAGCGCTGATAAGCGCCTTGGATATATTCTTCATATTGTTCTCCCGTTTTTTCGAATTGCGTGAATTATAGCACATTTTATCACACTTGATGAAAAAACAACTCAAATCACTGTCTGAGAGTCTTCATCTCAAGCTTTTTGATACCGCGTATACAAAGGATTATCGATATTGCGCAGCCCAGAGTCCAGCCAGTCGGCCATGACATCCAGATTCCCGTAGCACCGTAAGTTCTCATAAACAGAGCCGAAAAGCCGATACGCAAAAGCAGATCCATAAAGGTCGAAATCATGAATGCCGTCATATTACCTGAACCGCGAAGCGCACCGTCCGAGGAAAGTTTTACGCATACGACCATATAAAACGGAGTGACTATCCTTATGAAGTTAATGCCTGTCTCCGTAGCAAGCCCGCCCGATCCCTTCTCCATGAACATGGATACCAAGGGTCTCGCAAAGATCAGGAACAGAGCAGTAAAGCATACTCCGAGAAAGACATTCATTAAGATGTTGTACTTAAGGCCCTTCTTGATCCTGTCGATGCGTCCCGCACCGATATTCTGTCCCGTGTAGGTAGACATGGCGTTTCCGAATGTGAAACTTGAGACGAGCGCAAAAGTATTGAGCTTTATCGCAGCCGTATATCCTGCAACAACAGAAGAATCAAAACTGTTGACAAAAGACTGGATAAAAAGATTACCGACAGAGACAAAAGCCTGCTGGAGGATGCTCGGAACGGACATCTTAACAAGTCCGGAAAAAGCCGTTTTCGAGAACAAAGCGGCTTCTTTGAATGTTTCTTTATATGTCTTATTGATCCTGATCATAAGGACTATGAAAGAGAGAAT
>CADCPU010000261.1 GCA_902803365.1 Oscillospiraceae bacterium | reverse complement strand
GTTGTCTCGGCTGTCTCATTCTTTGATGCCAGGAGCTTGTCCTTGTTAAGGACTGCTACTACTGCGCCTACTGCAACTACGAGAAGTGCTGCCGTGATGATGATGTGTTTCTTAGTGTTGATCCTCTCAATTCCTGAATTCTTCATTTTATTTTCCTCTTTTCTTGAATAGATTGGTTGTTTCCTGTGATCAGCCTACTCCGCCGCCTTGGCTGATAAATACGCTGGCGATCTGAGTTGTCGGATTATATGTGATCTCATAGTCCATGAATACGGCACGATCGGAATCATTGTGCTTGACCTCAGGCTCGGGACCCTTGACGCTTGCCGTGTACACGATGTTACCCTCATCATCTTCCGACTTAACAAAGAGTGCATCTGCTTCTTCCGGAGTCATGTCGAACGGCTGCAGTCTCTGGATAAACCTGCTCTCGTCAAACAGATACTTCTCAAGGCCTTCCTCGGAGATCTTGAAGACGCTGATACTTTCCATGTGTCCGTATGCGTTATCTCCTACCTGATAGTTGACAGTGAAACCTTCTTCGATGTCGTCCTTGTAGGAATAGTTGTTCATTGCATAGCCGCTCTCAAGATCGTATTCGATGCTCTTTTTAAGATCGCTCAACGTGCAGTCCTGATCTTCGTAGGACTTGGCGATATTTTTGAGTTCCTGATCCTTTATATCCTCGGAAGTGATCTGTGTTAATGAGAACATCTCATCTTCCTGTCGATCCTGCTCTGCTACGACAGCCCGGATCTCGGATGCTTCAGGTATGTCTGTCGGGATCACTCGCGTCTCTCTGTCGATCTTGACTTTTTCTCTCTGATCGACTGCCTCGACCGGGATCTCCTTATAGAACACGCTCTTGATCGCTGCCATGATCGTGTTCCTTGAAGCCGGTACAACGAAAGCGCCTGCGAGCGTGATCGTGACTGCTGCCGCTGCGATACCTGCCTTGCTTCCGCTTGTAAGTCTCGTTGTCTTGGCGGGCTTTCTTGAAGCAGCGAGTTCGCTCTCCAAGACCTTTCTCATATTCAGTTTTCTCTCTTCACCTATCTGAAGTTTTTCAAAAGCTCTTACATATTCATCCTGCATAGCTGTTGCCTCCCTTGAAGTGTTTTCTCAAACATTCCTTTGCTCTCGTAAGTCTCATCGAGACCGCTGAAGGAGCAATGTCCAAAATGTCGGCTATCTCCTTGATCGAATAGCCTTCATAGTAATGAAGATGTATTGCGATCCTGAGCTTTTCCGGCAGTTCCGAGACGGCGGCAAATAAATCCGAGTCTTCCTCGTCAGTCTTATCGTCCGAACTCACTTCGATCGCATCATCAAACGGTGCACTGAATACCACTCTTCCTGATTTGAGCACATCCTTGCATGCGTTTGCAGTCATCGTAAGAATGTAAGTCTTCTCTTTTCCTTTTGTAAATTTGATATCAGATCTTATGAGCTTAACGAAAACATCCTGAACTACATCTTCAGCGTCCGGCCGCGATCCCAGATACGAATACGCCAGTCTGAATGCATCGTCTGCATACAGATCAAAGAATCTCAACACAGCCTCATTATCCATTTCCATTAACCTTCCTTTGTCTTGGTTTTTCGAGATCTCAACTATAAGACGATCAAGGTATATCGATTTCACACTTTTTTCTCGAAAAAAATTAAAAAATCCCAAAAACACCGATAAACAGCCTCGTCAATGATAACACTATATTCACGAATCATATAATATAGGATATAATAAAAGTTAAGATTTATTGATGATTAATATATCATCGGAAAGGACAAAGATATGGGAAAGACGCTGGCAGAAATCATAGAACTCATAATTGACAACAATATCAAGATGATCGACTTCAAGCTGACCGACATCGACGGCAGATGGAGACACCTGTCGATCCCTGCAGACAAGCTCAACGAAAAGACAATGACAGCAGGCATCGGTTTTGACGGTTCAAATTACGGTTATGCTCCCGTCGAGAATTCAGACATGGTATTCGTTCCGATCCTTGACTCGGCGGTTATCGACAAGTATGCGAAGATCCCTACTTTGTCCATGATCGGTGATGTTAAGGTGATCGACCTTCCTGAGAACAGGCCGTTTGACCAGTATCCGAGAAACGTGGCGATCAGGGCTCTCGAGTATATGAAGGAGAGCGGCATCGCGGATACCATGATCATAGGTCCTGAATACGAATTCTATGTATTCGACGACATCGGATACGAAGTGACTTCACAGAACCTGTCGGTCAACCTCTTTTCCTCACAGGCACATTGGGCTTCCAATTCAGAAGACAATAACTACGGCTATCAGATCGCAAAGGGAACCGGCTATCATACTGCCCTGCCGATGGATACTTCCAATGACTTAAGGTCACGCATCTGTCTTGCGATGGCGGACTGGGGAATAAACGTAAAATACCATCACCCTGAAGTGGGCGGCTGCGGACAGAACGAGATCGAGGTCGAACTTGGCGATATGCTCAAGCTTGCTGACGATACCATGACTGCCAAATACCTTATTAAGAACGAGGCAGTGCTCGACGGCAGGACCGCGACTTTGATGCCAAAACCTCTCGCGGATGAAGCAGGTAACGGAATGCACGTTCATATGCTCCTCAAAAAAGAGGGTAAGCCGATCTTCTATGACGCGAAGAACTACGGCCAGCTCTCAAAGAAAGCTCTGTGGTTTATCGGCGGTCTTCTTACTCACGCCAGATCTCTCTGCGCGATCACGAACCCGTCGACCAATTCATATAAGAGACTCGTTCCGGGATTTGAGGCACCTGTCACGATCGGATATGCAATGGCCAACCGTTCCGCAGTAGTCAGGATCCCTGCTTATGCAAAGACACCTGATACGAAGAGATTCGAGCTGCGCAATCCGGATGCCACATGTAATCCGTACTATGCTTATGCGGCTATCCTTATGGCAGGTCTCGACGGGATCGAAAAGAAGATCGATCCGCACAAGGCAGGATGGGGTCCTTATGACTTCAACCTTTTCGATCTGTCGGATGAAGAAAAATCAAAGATACAGGGACTTCCGACATCGCTTCGCGAGGCCATCGAAGCCCTCAAGGACGATAATAAGTATCTGAGGAAAGGCGGCGTATTCCCTGAGTGCCTTCTCGATCAGCTTATCAAGCGTTTGGAAAAAGCCGAGAGCGAGATCTCGAAGATCCCTCATCCGGCTGAATTCGAAAAGTACTACGATCTGTGATCAGACGTAGAGCGAAGATACGTGGAAGAACTTGCACTCGTCACCGAAGTGGTTCTCATACATCATGAGAGCTTTGTGAGTGTCGTCGATATAGATGAACCTTCCGTACTTCTCGCGGATCTTCTCAAGATGCACGATCTTGTTGTCGATCGAGGTCGCCATCAGGACGTGCTCAACGGGAATGCAAGGATAGAACTTTGCAACCTGTTGCTTTTTAAAAGTATATTCTATGTCGTTATGCATATACGACAGAATATAGAGGTCGTTTCTGAGCGATGCGACCCAGTCGGTCATAAAGCCGATGGGGTCCGTCCTCAGGTTTTCTCCCCTCTGCATTGCTGCGAGCAATGACTCGGGAGTCTCACCTCTCATATTGATACGTTCTTTATACCAACGCGCTTCAAAGAGAACCCCGTCGTAATCAAATACGACGGGCGTTTTTGTGTCGCTTATCAATTCCTTAAGATAACTGTTCAATGCTTATATCATTCCATTTCCGCCGACAGTTCATTGATGACCTTGATATCGGCTTTAAGTCGTCTGTATTCGAGTGTGATCATGATGACGTGTGTGACCGCGTAACCTAAAAGCGTACAGATAAATGCCGTCGGGTACTTATGGAGCTGCCAGAGTATCATGGTTATCGCAACGCAGACTGCAGATGTAATGATAAAGTATAAAATGCTCTGTATCAAGAAGCCCATCTTCTCAACTTCATAGATATATGCCGAGAGGGCAAATGTCGCGCCGATCACTCCGTACAGGAGGATGTTCACGTATGCGGCAAGCGTAACGGACGGAAAGAGCGCCACATAATCGGGAGACATCGAGGTAAAGCCCGTATTGCCGCTTACATTCATGATGATATCTATTATGAGATTTACGATCAGTCCCGCGAAGGAAGATAACGCAAAACTCGTAGCACCTCTTTTAAGGACTTCACTCATGCTCTTCCCTCCATTCTCTCTTTGGTAAGTATTTCCTTGATCTTTGATACATTCCTTCTTGAGACATAAGTCTCGTACCCGTTCTTAAGGACAAGCTTGATCGTGCCCGTCAGGCTCAGATCGAGCGACTTGATCTTCCTGATATTTATGAGTTCTGACCTGGATATCCTGACAAAATCGACATCTCCGAGATCGGTCTCAAGTTCATAGAGTTTGCTCTGCATCGTGTAGCGCCCGTCGTAAGTTAATACGATGACCTTTGGACCGTCCGAAGCCACGGACAGGATCTCGGTCCTTCGAAGCATCCTTCGATTGCCCTTATCGTCTGTCGCCGGAAAACTCTTATCATAGATCTCATGGAGCTCACCGACGACAGCCCTGACTTCATCCGTCAGGGCGTCGTTACAAACGCGAAGTTCTAGTTCTTTATATCTGTTGTCGATATCAGTAGTTATCTTCATATTATGAGTATATCATTTACCTCTGGTCAGCGCGCATCTTATAGTTGAATACTATGCTCGCGAGGACAGTCAGGATAACGGCTGTGAGCGTTATGATGATCATCGGGATGATGAACGTCTCCTTACCGAAGTCCATTCTGATCGAAGCGCGTGCGAGCTTTGTCGCATAGTAAAAAGGCAAACACTTGCTGATCTTGTACATAATGCCTCCGACACCCTCTACGTCAAACCAGATCCCTCCGACCATGGCTCCGACGGAGATTATGATGGAGCAAAGTCCCGGAGCTGCTTTCTCGTTAAAGATCGTTCCGAACAGGAAGCCGATCGCGGAAAACATCAGAGCTGACGGCATGACTGTCAGACAAGTAAGAAGAAGTGCACCGATGCTCAGATCATAACCTGTGATCACTGAGATGATGATCGCAGCGATAAAGTTGATTACCGACTGTACGAGGGCCGTCAAAAGCATCGGAAGGATATAGCCGCTTACGAAGTCCGAGCTCTTCATCGGTGAAGAGTAAAGACGCGTAAGAAATGATCCGCTCCTGTCCTTTGCAAGACCGATCGCCGTAAAGAGCATGACGAACATCTGTCCGAAGATCGCGATACCGCCTGCGAGATTG
>CADCPU010000260.1 GCA_902803365.1 Oscillospiraceae bacterium | reverse complement strand
TTTGTACTGTACACCTTCCTCAAAGACTTGCATAAAACGTTTCGCGCGAAGCCGGCATAAAAGCGCCCCCGCGACCACGGGAGCGCTTTCTTTAGTTATATGCTTTTACTGAATCGCCCTTGGGCGCTATCTCTGAATCGTAGAATTCATCGTAGTCCGTGTAGGCTCCGTGCAGGTCGCCTTCCTTGTGACCGTAGAGCGGATGAAGATCCATATTGGTCTTGACCTCGCGTGTCACAGGATCGAACATGAGATCATCGAGTTCGACGACGCGGCAAACACTATAGTCGCCGCAGGTCTCTTCGTAGACACCGAGAAGCTTTGACGTGCCGGTACCCGATACGACGAATGCGTTCTTAAACTCGATCGAATCCCATTCGAACGGGTCGTTCTGATCCTTAAGATAATTCTCCATACAGTAGGAGATGTCCTCGAAGGAATTAACGGGAGTGTTCCTAAGATCGACGAAGCTTTCGACCGGACGGAGATCCTGCGGGGTCTCGAGCTTTAAGAGGCTCTTGATGTTGACCTTGTTGTCACTGTTCTTGAGCATTGAAGATCCGATCGAGGAGCTTAACGAGCTGACGATGCCCACTACGGTCGTAACCATGACAAGGAATATAGCGATACCAACGATCGCGATGATGTATCCTTTGATGAACTTGCGCTTTTTCTGAGGATTGGTGACAAAGCTGTTCTCTCGCCATTCCTGACGCAGACGCTCCTTGTTTGCTTCCTCATCGCCCTTGAGTTCTGATTCGTAGAGTTTTTTCTCGTATGTATACTTGTCGTTTAGGATCTCGGGCATTGCCTTGAGTTCTTCAAGTTCGAAGTCCTCAGGATCGAGCTTGATCATGAGTTCGCTTCCGCAGCTCTTGCAGAAGAGGCCCTGTGCATCATTGAACTCGATGAAGCCGTCGCAGTTAGGACATTTAAGGTGTGCCAGTCTCATTATGCTTCACCTCCTTCAATAGCGGTGATCTCGTGATCCGTCGCAAAATGGTCGATCTCCATTATCTTCAGCATCCTGTAGTCGGAATAGTAGCCGTAGCCGCCGTTTCCCATATACGCGCTCAATGCCGTTTTATCGAGATCGAGCGAAGTGTCGCTGTTATATCTGACGTTGTCTATGAGAGAAGCGTAATAGCTCTTCTCTCCGTCAGGTGATGTGAGCTCGAAAACGCCAACGATGCGATTCCTTATCTCCTGCTCCTGATCCGGCGTATAGATGAGCCAGATCTCCTTAAGTTCAGAAGCGCAGTCGCTCTTATATGGTCCCATGCTGAGGAGCCTTGTTCTGATGCTCTCGAGCCTGAATCCGTCGTTGGCCTTGAGGTTTTCTGCGGAATTTAAGTAGAGGTCATCGTCGCCCTTGTAGTCGATCAGAGTGCCGAGCTCCGTCTTTTTGGAGAGCTCCTGCTCGAGCATCTTGCTCTGGACACCCGACATCAAAGCTCTCATAACAAGTGAACCGCCGATCATCAGCACAAAGAAGCCGATCACGATCGCAGAAAAGATATAGAATCTTTTGACCCTGGCCTTCTGCTGCTGTTCCATCATCTGCTCTTTTTTCGCCTGTTCGTCCAGGAGTTCAATGAGAGCAGGGTATTTATTCAGTTCCTTGAGCCTTTGAGCCTCAAGTCTGTCTTCTGAAGTTTTGATCTCAACTAATCTCATGATGCTTACCTCAATCCATATTCATGGTCTCGATCCAATATTTATTGTGATCTGCAAACGGGGTAACAAGTTTATTAAATGCGTCTTCTTCGCTTAAGAAGCACTTCTTTACGATCGAATCGCTTAAGACGACTGAATCGCCGATCAGGTTGTCGTCCGTTATCTCATTTCCGTCAGTTCCGACATTGTTTAAGCAGACGACTCTGTATACGGATGAATCTTCTGAATCCGAACCGAACGTGCCGTCGACCTTATAGAACAGAAGGAGGCTGTTGCGGTCGGTCTGAGTAGTTACAGGGGAAATGACGTATGCGTCGACGAGCTCAGCATTATCGAATGTGTAGCCGTCTTCTGACTTAAGCACGAGCCTCTCGGCATCGCTCTTGAGCTGATCGTAATCGCTGATCGCCTTAAAGCACAATGCAAGGTCAGGCTTGTTTTCTTCTGCCGTCTTGTAACTCTTGCCCATCGTGAGTGCAGGGAGGATGCTGTTCAGCAATGCCATGAGAATGAATGCGACAGCGATAAATCCGAGAAAACCGAACAGGAGTCCTTTGCTTATCTTGTCTCCGCGCTTCCAGGCGTCGGCTTCCTGCTTCTTTCGAGCCGTGCTCTGTGCTGAGAGATCTGCTTTGTCCTGCTGAAGCTTGCGGTCGAGTTCCTCTGCCTGCTTTTGAAGTTTGGGTTCTGCGGCTTTCTTTTCCTCGTCGACTTCCTGTTTGTCGAAGTCCGGGGCGTATGCGGTACCGCAGCTCTCGCAGTAGTATTTGCCGTCTGATGCGAGCTCTATGAGGCCGCCGCAGTTCGGACAATCTCCGTAATAACGCTTCATATCACAACCTCCTGTCTTTCATAACCTTTCATTATGATTTTATCATTAAAGTGTGCATAAATATAAAGGCGTCCGCCAAAATACGAACGCCTAAAATGAATAATTATGCAAATTTGTGACTAAATACTCGTTGTCACGGGACGCATGGCCTTGTAGTAGCAGACTTCGCGTACTCCGAGCGACTTGAGGAATTCAGCAAAATCAGGGATCGCGGTACCGAGATTCTCCTTGATATGTGCGTCTGATGCGAGCGTTATGAGCTTGCCGCCCATGCTTAAGTATCTCTTTATCACTTCGGGATCCGGCTTCTGGTTACGCTTTACCGAAGTAGCCGTATTGATCTCGAGAGCCTTCTCTTTATAGATCAGCGCCTCAAAGAGCCTGTCGAACTCCTTCGGGCAATCTTCGTAGAGGACATTCTCATATGGATCCTTATTATATTTATTAACATAATCATAATGAGAGCAGACCGAGAAGTTGTTCATGCGCTCAGCCATCTCTGCCATCTCGCCTATATATTCTTTGTGGCGGGTAATACGGTCGAGCTGATAGGCTTCATTGGAGAAGCAGAGGTCCACACCGCGGAAGAGGTGCTTACTTAAGTTTACGACGTCAAAGCTGTTTTCGATCGCGATACGGTCGATCGTGTCAGCCGTATGCTTCTGGTAACCGAACTCGATGCCCTTCAGAAGAAGAAGGGAAGAGGGGCAGCGTGCTTTCCACTCCGTGAATACCTTCGCATATTCATCAAGATCGAATGTCTGGATGTTGTCGTTCGGGTCAGGATTATCATATTCGTAGTGTTCCGTGATACCGACGATGTTGAGATTCTTCTTTATGGCTTCGATTATCAACTCGTCTATCGTCATCTTGGCATCGGGTGAGAAATGACATGTGTGATTATGGAGATCTGTAAGCATAAAACGGGCTCTTTCTATGTGTTTTTGAAAATAGCATACAACTCATGTAAATTTTTTGCAACGTTATCGAAAACGATACGTCTTTATGTGTGTAAGGGAGTTGAGCGGACAGGCATGCAGTGTGCTATAATGCCCTTGCACTAGGAATTTCAGGAGTTAATACATTATGAGACGCAAACTTACGACAGAAGAGTTTGAGATCTTAAGAAACGAAGTCGGACGACTCGGTTTTACTTCGATCTTGAACCATATGAGACCCGATAATACGGAGATCAACGGTGCAACATTTTATGAGGCGAGCGATACACCGGAAGGCAAAGTCTTCTCATATGTTGAAGACGATCTCGCAGATGAGAAGGGCAACACTTATTATTTTGAAAATCCCTACAGAGATTACCTCGGAATATTGAACAACGGCAGAAGATTGATCGCGCTTTACTTGAACGGCGGATTTACGGTACTGCTTCCTGCAGACGGCGAGTCCTGCGAGCTTGTAGGCGGTGCGATCTGCGGAGACGGAGAGTTCGTTCTCGATAAGGGCAAGGCCGTAAAGCTTCCTTCGCCATATATACTGAATCTTCCGAAGGGTGAAGCAGTAGAGATGACGGATGAAGACAGAGCAAAACTCAAGCCGATAATCGAGAAGATCGACAAGCAGAGCAAGAGCTCCAAGATCGTCGGATCGATCGCGATCGGATTCGGTATTCTTGTAGTATTCGGTTTTCTCTTCGTGATGATCGGAGCATCTGTAGAGAGCGATGCGGCATTGATCGCACTTTTGATCATCATCCCGGCGATAATGATCGCGACGATGATCTGGGCTATAAGGACATTCCTTACCGTTCATATCAAGAGAGCATTGAAGCTCAAGTACATTAAGAAGGTAATGCTCGGATATAACGGCGCCGGAAGACAGATGGGCACTCAGGGCATCGGCTTTTATGAGTGGGTCAACGGCGAGATCATCTATAAGTATTACGATGTCGGTTCTGCACAGATATTTCTGGATAAGGGCGACTCGTACGGTTCAATAGTTTATAAACTCGGAAAAGACAAGGAATCAAAGCCGGTCTTTTTCGACGGAGTAATAATATCATCAAAATTATAATATAAAGGAGATCAACAATCATGGGACCAGGATCATTGGCAGGAGCAATCATCGGAGTAGTAGTATGTGTCATTTTCGCACTTATCGCGATCAAGGTCACAAAGAAGGAGAAGGTGAAGACCGACGCACTTCTTGCAGAACTTTCAGATGATCTGAAGAATGAGGTGAAGAATCAGACATTTACCAAGGCTGAGGGAAACAATATGTTTACATCACAGGCATTGGTAGCAGGTACAACAGAAGAGAACGACACAGTTAAGGCTGTTCTCCTCTTCTGGATGAGCGAGCACCAGGAGCACTACACAAGAACAGTAAAGCTCAATAAGAGCGAAGCTGAGAGCAAGGGAATCGCTAAGGGCAACTTCGTACCGGTACTTATGAAGTACGACAAGGAGATGCATTACTACGACTTTAAGAAGATCATCTGATCTTCTTTTAAGTCACCCGTGCAAAGGATGTACGCTTGCGTTTGGAGAAATTTTAAAACTTCCCCTTGTAAAAGAAAGATTTTGTGATACAATTCTTTTTGCAACTTTGTTGCCGAGGTGTAGCGCAGTTGGTAGCGTACGTGCTTTGGGAGCATGGGGTCGCAGGTTCGAACCCTGTCACCTCGACCATAATTAAAGGGCTGTGGATCAGATCCGCAGCCCTTTTTGTATAGTTAATTTTATACCGTTCCTTCTGCAAAAGCATATTTGTAAATACCATCTTTAGGATATCACAAGAGAATTTTACCAATAACCCGACAAAAAAGAGTAGTTTTACCGATAAACTTCAGTTGGCTAAAGCGCCTTACTTCTTAAGTTCCTTACGGCGCATTACCTTACGCTGGATGAAATAACCGATGATCATGATGATGATCGAGAGGATGATACAGCAGTAAAAAGAGATGCCGCGGCTTACGAGCTCGAGGTTAGCAGGACTAGCTACATCAGGGACCATCTTAAGTCCGTTGATAAGGATATAATCCGCAATGCCGATTCCGCCCGGCATGATCGGGACGCTGTATACACCGATAAGTACCATAGACTGGATACTGATGACCTCGTTAACGTTCAGCGCAGATCCGCCGAATGCGAGGTATACGAATACTGTAGTTCCGATGAGCGCAAGTCTCTGGAAGATATTCATGAGAAGCGCCCAGAGCATATATTTCTTCTCTTCATTAATAAGAGCTACGCAGTTCTTGTACTGTTCGATGGACTGCTCGACCTTGTTAAGTCTTGTTTCCTTACGGCGTACGATATGGAGCTTGGCACCGATCGAGATGAATGTGACTGCGATCTTCTTGACCCACTGCTCCTTCTTGAGGATCAGGATGAAGATAACACAAAGACCGATGATGAAGACGCTGCCGATTATGATCAAGACCTTGGCAGGCGTATCAAAGCCCATAAATACGTAAGGACTGCTTATGAAGCCGAATACTCCGATTATCGCGAGGGAAATGGTGTAGAGCAGCATGTTGGTTACGAGGATGACCGCCGACTGTGCCATCGAGATGCCGTCGCGGCTCATAAAGAATGCGCTCGCAGGCTGTCCGCCGGAAGCTGATGGCGTGATCGCAGAAAAATAGATGTCTGCAGCCGAGTACAAAACACCGTGACTCTTGACAGGTTCGTTGTGTTCGGATCTGTTAAGTGCCGATATAAGGATGTCCAGCGCCTTGCCCTCGAAAAAGATGTTGAAGAACATCGTCGAGCATGCAAGTCCGAGCCAGATCGGATCTGCGTTCTTTATCGTATCTACAAGCAGGTCCATGGAATAACTGTCACTTTTTGATACTATGGCCCATATGCTGAGCACCATCAGCAATATGAAAAGTATCATCCACGGAATCTTCTTCTTAAACATTAATATCTAACCCTGTTTAGTTTTTTTACTGCGTATCATTATACATATAAGTCTTAAAACAGGCTACACAAAAAACTTATTATCAATGAAGATTAAGAAGTAAATAATAAAAAATTAACCACAGACATAAAAAGACTGCCCCGAAGGACAGTCTCTTGTGATTCAAGTTAATTACCGGATATTACCAGTAGAGCTTGATCTTCTCTCCGATGAGAGGGATTGTGTAATACTTGTTTGTAGCTGCGGCAACGATGCCCATGATAGCCAATACAACAACGCCGATCTCAACGAACCAACCAACGAAAGGAATACAAGCAAGAATAGCGCAGCAGATAAAGAGCGTCATTCCGTTGTTAACATGATTCTTAACGTATGCAGACTCTCTTACGTTGCTCGGGATGATATTGAGCATGCCGAGGAACCAGAGGAAACCGACGTAGGCGAGGATGGCGAATACCTTCTCCTGACCGGAAATGTTTGAAACTGATGTGTTATCCATAACAAAACCTCCTAAATTACAGATGCGTTTATGATATCATAGTGTGAACATCTTGTTAATTGTTTATATCGCAAAAAAAGCCCGAATAGGGTCGTATCGGAAGGATAATTATGAAAATTAGCAGATATCGCAAAGAAAATGACATAACTTATGCACTCGGCGCGACCGTCGTGATGGAATATCTGAACAACAGACCTGACCTCGTGAAGGCGGTCATCGTCCATCCGGACTTCAGATCAGAGGAGACTTTGGAGAAGATCAACAGGATCTGCGGCCGGAGACACATAGAAGTTACTACCGAGGCCAAGCCTTTTAATATCCTTTCTCAAAAGGAAAACTGCTTTGTCATCGGAGTGGTAAAAAAGGAAGAGCAGACGCTCGATCCCGGAAACCACGTTGTTCTCGTTAATCCGTCTAATGCAGGTAACATGGGCACGATCATCAGAAGCTGCGTGGGCTTTGAGGTAAGAAATCTTGCAGTCATAAGGCAGTGCGTCGATCCGTTCGATCCCAAGACCGTCAGGGCATCAATGGGCGCTCTGGCTAATCTCAAGGTCAAGATCTACGATACGTTCGAGGATTATGCCGCAGAGTTTTCGGGCAACAACATGTATCCGTTCATGCTCGACGGCAGCACGAAACTTCAGGATACCGAGATCTGCGAGCCTTTCAGCCTGATCTTCGGTAACGAAGCGACAGGGCTTCCTGCCGATTTCCAGAAGGTCGGGCAGCCGATCAGGATCGAGCACGGTCACGGCATCGACAGTTTGAACCTGCCTATAGCCGCGAGCATAGGCTTGTTTTCGGCCACTGCGAAGCGCTTTGGCGGAAAATAACATTTTTTTAAATAAAAAAGTGCTCCTTGGTATTGCACAACAAAACTAATCGTGATAAAATCTCTCGGTGCAATAAAGAAACTAGTGATGGAGGTGAAGATAATGCCAAATATCAAGTCTGCTATTAAGCGTGTAAAGGTTACAGAGAAGAAGACTGCAGCTAACAAAATGAAGAAGAGTGAGATGCGTACAGCTATCAAGAAGACAAAGGCTTCCATTGCTGAAGGAAACGTTTCTGCTGAGACACTCAAGGAAGCTCAGGCTACACTTGACAAGGCTGCTGCAAAGGGTTACATCCACAAGAACGCAGCTGCTCGTTCCAAGTCTCGTCTTGCTAAGGCCGCAGCTAAGGCATAATCATTACTAAGATGAATAATTAAGGATCGCATTAAGCGATCCTTTTTTGTTGCCTGAAATTGTATTACTTGACCTGAACCGGCGAATTCTCAAAGTCGCTGTTGGGATTTGATCCCATGAGGAGCGCCTGGATGTTATACGCTCTCCTGTCGAGCTCGAAAACGGTATTGGCCTCTTCCGGCCGGCTGCTCCTTATCTCCAGGAAGTCGGAGCAGTTGTGGATGATCGGCACTCTGGCACACTTGCCCATGATCTTGAGGCAATATCTGCCTTCTTTATTGAATCCGAGGACCCTGATATACGGGACGTGCTTGCAGCTTTGGACGAACTCTTCGCTCTGGCCCGTGAGGTTGGAGGCGAGAGCCCTTAAGATCCTGCCGTCCGTGAAGTGCTTTGTATTAAGCTCGCGGGTGAGCTTCTCAAAGCTGAAATCCTTGCTCCTTATCTTCTCGACAGTATTGCTGATGTGTCCGTTAAGGCCGTCACCCATATATGCGGCGTCAGCATTAAGAGTCGGTACGGAATTAAAAAGGAGCGATGCATATAGGTCCATGTCAGGGAAGCGGTATCTGCCTTCGGATAAGTCTGCGAGCATCTTGGCGAGCGCCTTTACTGGCATCTTGCCGTTTAATGCCGTAAGTGCAGCCGTACTCGAGCCGTTCTTAAGACAGAACTCTCTGATCGCCGTAGCGGACGGAAACTCAGCTGCGAGCTCGGAAGATGAATAACCTTCGCCGATCCTCTTGATCGGATGGATGTTGATCTTCTTGCCGATCCGTTTTACTGCCCTTAAATAGTCGAGAGCCAGGATGGAATTCGGCATCCTCAAGGTCTTAAGGAGCGTATCCTTGTCTTCGATATCGCTGACCGAACAGATCGCCTGAGCGCGGGCTGCAGGGAAACTCATGCCTGATGC
>CADCPU010000259.1 GCA_902803365.1 Oscillospiraceae bacterium | reverse complement strand
TCTGCAGGAAGCGGTTCCTCGACAACAGCACTGGTTACCGGAGTAACAGGCTCGTTCTTAAGTAGCGTAGCAGAGTTATTCTGTCTGTCGACATTTCCGTAATCAAAGTAATCAAACTTCGGCTTTCTTACGCCCGGAGTCTCATCGTCACCCTCGATCTCAACAGGAAGCTCATCGTCGTCATCATCGGCATGGCTGATAGCGATCTCATTGACAGGTTCTTCATATGTACCAACAGGGATCTCCTGTTCAAACTGATCGTTTGCAGGTGCAGCCGAACCGTTAAGATCATAGAAATCCTTCTGCCTTCCGTCATCTGTCGGATCAAACGAAAACATCTCATGCTTTTTTTCAGGCATGAGCGGAGGATTATGCGGATGAGAATCAAATGAAAAGTCTGCGGCATTGACCTGATCAGGTACCGTGACCTTTCTCTCACCGTAATTGAGAGTATTTGCTTCCTCTTCAGGAATGAAGTTACCCTGCTCCTTCAGATCATCAACATCGATAAATCCGTTCTCATCTCTCGGGAGCACAGGTGTTGTCCTGTTAACGTCAAAAGCATCATAAGCAACCGGCTCCTGAGGCTTTATGACAGGAACTTCCCGCTCAACATAATTGTTATGAACTACGAATGGTGAAGACTCATACTGTGGCTGCTGATACTGCGGCTGACTCTGAGGCTGATTCATATTCGCAGGTCTCTGCTGAGGGCGGTAACCCTGCTGCGGAGCTCTGGACATGCTGTACTGTCTGTTTGCACGCTGATATCTCGGATCTGCAGAACGTCTGTAACGAGCTGCATTCCTGTTATTGACTGCTCTGCTCATCTGACCGACAGTGTTCATCGTAGCATTGCCGATCATGCTGGCAGTCTTCTTTACTGATATATGGAAAATAAGGAGTACCTGAGTAACGGTAAATGCGATGATCGCCATGATCGTAATGATCTTGCCGCAAACGGATTCAATTCCTACTGCGATCATACCGCCTATGACACCGCCCGGGATAGCATTCATCGAGCTTTCGACCGGTGTGATCATCTTACCGTCAAGTCCTGACTTCCAAAGGAGAGAGATAGCCTTCGTAGCAGTAGGAACAGCCTTCTCTGCATCAACGCTTAATGACTTAAAATAATCGAAGTCCATCGTGATAGCTGCCAGAAGCGACGAAGCGCACATCATAAGAAGGACAGCAGAAGTAACACGCAGAGGCGATACGCCCTCACGCTTTTCGACAAAAAAATCTATAGAAGCGTATAAAAGGAATGCAGGGATGATAAATGCGACGCTTCCGAAAGCACCGAATCCCACACTCCTGAAGAAATGTCCCACAGCACCCGTGATGCTGTCAGGAAGATAAAACATAAGCGCGAATATAATGGCGCAGAAAAACAGGATGACTCCCGTCACTTCCTTATTGCCATCATTAGACATAACCCAACCTCCGTGCAGATTTAAGGATGCAGATCTGAGTCTTCGCATCCTCGATCTCGTTATTGTCGACCATCTTGAGCAGATCTCCAAACGGGATCTTCTCAACATTCAGGAACTCGCCCTCATCAAGCTTGATCCCTTCATATTTAAGATCGGTCGCCAGATACATACCGATAACCTCGGAACAGTATCCCGGAGAGCAGACCATTTTGCCAAGGTCCGTAACCGAACCTGCAACAAAGCCCGTCTCTTCTCGGAGTTCCCTGATAGCACACTCCCTCGGATCCTCGCCGATCTCGAGCTTGCCTGCAGGAACTTCCATTAGCACCTTCTCGAACGGCGATCTGAACTGTCGTACGACATAAGCATTCATATCGGCGTCAACAGGCAGTATGCATGCACCGCCGTTGTGCTTGACGATCTCCCTTTGTGACCTGCTTCCGTCAGCAAGTTCCACATCCTTTACAAGACATGTGAATACCCTGCCCTCGAAAACAGTCTCACTGCTGATAGTCTTCTCGATTAATGTATCATACTTGTTGTCCATTTTTATGCACCTTGGATATTACGTTTTGATTGCGCACCAAATTTAGGACTCAGCGAACTTCTTGGATTCGATTACCGCCAATTCATCGCAGCGGTTATTGAATTCGTTATCCGCATGTCCCTTGACCTTGATAAACTCTACCTTGTGGACCTTGGTAAGTTCGATCAGCTTCTGCCAGAGATCGGTATTGGCAACAGGTGCCTTCGCACTGTTCCTCCAGCCGTTCCTCTGCCAGCCTGCTATCCAATTCTGATTAAACGCATTAACGACATATGCACTGTCGCTGTATATCTTGACCTCACACGGTTTCTTGAGCTTTTCGAGCGCGAAGATAACGGCTGACAATTCCATCCTGTTATTTGTCGTCACCTTCTCACCGCCCGATATTTCCTTCTTGTGGCCCTGAGCCATAAGAATAGCACCCCAGCCGCCGGGACCGGGGTTACCGGAGCAAGCTCCGTCCGTATAGATCTCTACCTGAGGCATTCCCATGATCAGCCCTTAGCCATCTGCTTTGTCTTCTCGTCAGCAGCAAGAACAGACTTGATGACTGCATTTCTGAGACCGCACTCTTCAAGAGCCATAACACCTGCGATAGTCGTTCCGCC
>CADCPU010000258.1 GCA_902803365.1 Oscillospiraceae bacterium | reverse complement strand
CATGCGGCTTCACGGGAACAAGATGCGGATACACGGTAGTTCCTGACTCACTCGTAAGAGAAGGTATCCACCTGAGGAAGATGTGGCTCAGACGTCAGACGACAAAGTTCAACGGAGTCTCATATCCGGTACAGAAAGCGGCAGCTGCATGCTTCACGGATGACGGCCTGATGGAGATAAGCGCTAACCTTGAATACTACAGATTCAACAGCGATCAGATAACATCGGCATTCGACGAATTGGGATGGTACTACACGGGCGGCGTAAACTCCCCGTACATCTGGGTCAAGTGCCCGAACGGACTAAGCTCCTGGGAATTCTTCGACGAGCTTTTGACAAAGGCAAACGTAGTCGGAACACCGGGCGCTGGATTCGGAAAATGCGGAGAGGGATTCTTACGACTTACTTCATTTAATACACACGGAAATACGATCGAAGCTATGAGAAGGATAAAAGAAGCCTTCAGTCAGGGCAAAGAACAGGAGGACAACCAATGAAACAACAGGGACTTTATTCACCGGCATTCGAGCATGATGCCTGCGGTATCGGTTTTGTAGTAAATGTACACGGAAAAAAGTCACATAAGACCGTTAAGGATGCTCAGCAGATCTTAAGCAACCTCGCTCACCGAGGCGGCGCAGGATCCGAGGAGGATACGGGTGACGGTGCAGGTGTCCTTCTTCAGATACCTGACGCATTCTTCAGAAAGGTGTGCCCGCTCGAGAATATCGAGCTTCCACAGGAAGGCGATTACGGCGTAGGTATGGTATTCCTGCCTCGCCAGTCCGATGCAAGGGAAAAGTGCATGAAGACTATCGACAAGGCAGTTGTTGAGCAGGGTCAGACAGTACTCGGCTGGCGTGATACACCTGTAAACGAGTCAGTTCTCGGTAAGACATCCAGAGAGAACAGACCTTATATCGCACAGATCTTTATCGGAAGATCACAGGATGTCGCAAAGGGAATCGATTTTGAGAGAAAACTCTATGTTATAAGAAAGACGCTCGAAGCAAAGACGATGGGTCTTGCTGAGACAGACAACAGATATTTCTATTTTGCAAGTCTTTCATCATCCACTATCGTTTATAAAGGAATGCTTACACCTGAGCAGATGGATGCTTTCTATCTCGATCTTAAGGATCTCGCATTCGAATCAGCTCTCGCACTCGTTCACTCAAGATACAGCACGAACACATTCCCGAGCTGGGAGCGTGCTCATCCTTACAGATACTTGATCCACAACGGTGAGATCAACACTCTTCGCGGTAACATCAATGCGATGTATGCGAGAAGCTCATCCATCAGGACAGAGGCTTTCGGCAAGGACATCGACAAGGTATTCCCGGTGATCAATCCTAACGGCAGTGACTCCGCTATGTTCGATAACACATTGGAGTTCCTGACTCTCTGCGGCAGAAGCCTTCCTGAGACAGCTATGATGATGGTACCTGAGCCTTGGATCAAGCATGATCAGATGGATGAAGACCTCAAGGCATTCTATGAGTTCAACAGCATGATCATGGAGCCGTGGGACGGTCCTGCAGCAATGGCATTCACAGACGGTAAGAGGATCGTTGCAACACTCGACAGAAACGGACTTCGTCCTGCAAGATACACTGTTACGAACGACGGTTACGTTATCCTCTCTTCCGAGGCAGGCGTACTTGATGTTCCTGCAGAAAATGTCGCATCAAAGAACAGGCTCAAGCCGGGCAAGATGCTCCTCATCGATACAGAAGAGGGCCGCATCATAACAAACGAAGAGATCAAGAAAGAGATCTCCTCCAAGAATCCTTATAAGGATTGGGTAAACAAGTTTAAGGTAGACGTTAAGGATCTCGTTGATAAGAAAGCTTCAAAGGAGATCGAGATCCCTGAGAACATCGAGCAGAAACAGAAGATGTTCGGCTATACATACGAAGACATCAGAAAGATGATCGTTCCTATGGCCGTAAACGGAAGCGAAGCATTGGGTTCAATGGGTAACGACAGCCCTCTGGCAGTCCTTTCCGACAAGCCGCAGCTCCTTTACTCTTACTTCAAGCAGCTTTTCGCGCAGGTAACAAACCCGCCGATCGACTCCATAAGAGAAGACATCGTTATCATGGAGAGGATGTACCTCGGAAACGAAGGCAACATCACGGCTCCGAAGGATACCGATGCAAGACATATCGCACTCGAGTCTCCTATCTTGAGAGACTGCGAAGTCAAGGCATTGAAGAACATCAAGAAGGACGGATTTAAGGCTCATACGCTTTCTATGCTCTATGAGGCAGGCGGAGACGGCAAGGCTTTGAAGAAGGCTATGGATTCTCTCTGTAAGGAAGCTTCAAAGGCTGTTGAAGACGGTGCGAATATCCTCGTTCTGAGCGACAGGGAAGCAGATTCCGACAATTGTCCTATTCCTGCACTCCTTGCAGTATCAGGACTTCACCAGCATCTCGTAAGAAACGGTCAGCGTCATAAGACGAGTATCGTTCTGGAGTCCGGTGAACCTCGTGAAGTTCATCACTTCTCACTCCTCGTCGGATTCGGTGCTTCCGCAGTTAACCCTTACATGACATTTGCTACGATCGCAGATGAGGTTAAGGCAGGCAGGATCGCTCTTACTGAAGAAGAGGCAATCGAGAACTACATCAATGCTGCAAGACACGGTATCGTCAAGGTACTCTCCAAGATGGGTATCTCCGCAGTAAAGAGCTACCAGGGCGCTCAGATCTTTGAGGCTCTCGGTATCGGCAAGGATGTTATCGACGAATACTTCACATCTACTACTTCAAGGATCGGCGGTATCGGTCTTGATGAGATCGCCAAGGAAGTCGATTCCAGAATGGTATCTGCATATAAGACGATCGAGACCAAGAAGGGCCTCGAGACAGGCGGCGTATACCAGTGGCGTAAAGAGGGCGAATATCATATGTTCAACCCTAAGACGGTCTACATGCTCCAGAATGCCGTTCGCAAAGGTGACTACAACCTCTTTAAGGAATACAGCCGTGAGCTTAATGAGAATAACGAGCGTCTCTGTACTATCAGAGGTCTCCTCGAATTCGTTCCTTCAAAGGAGCCTGTATCGATCTATGAGGTCGAGTCAGTCGAGAGCATCGTAAAGCGTTTCAGAACAGGTGCTATGTCTTACGGTTCGATCAGTAAGGAAGCACACGAGGCACTCGCTATCGCCATGAACAGACTCGGCGGTAAGAGCAATACCGGTGAAGGCGGTGAGGATCCTTCAAGATACGAGCGTCTTCCTAACGGTGACTCCAAGATGAGTGCGATCAAGCAGGTTGCTTCGGGCCGTTTTGGTGTAACATCCGACTACCTCGTACATGCCCGTGAGATCCAGATCAAGATGGCTCAGGGTGCTAAGCCTGGTGAAGGCGGTCAGCTCCCTGCAGGTAAGGTCTATCCTTGGATCGCGAAAACACGTCACTCCACACCGGGTGTCGGACTTATCTCGCCGCCACCTCATCACGATATCTACTCCATCGAGGACTTGGCTGAGCTCATCCACGATCTTAAGAATGCAAACAGATTCGCAAAGATCAGCGTAAAGCTCGTATCCGAAGCAGGAGTAGGTACAGTCGCAGCAGGTGTTGCAAAGGCAAGAGCCGATTCCGTATTGATCAGCGGTTATGACGGAGGTACGGGTGCTGCCACAAGAACATCCATCCGTAACGCAGGTCTTCCTTGGGAGCTCGGTGTAGCAGAAACTCACCAGACATTGCTCCTCAATGACTTGAGATCCAGACTTACGGTCGAGGCAGACGGAAAGCTCCTCACAGGTCGTGACGTCGCTATCGCATGTCTCCTGGGTGCTGAAGTATTCGGTTTTGCAACAGGACCGCTCGTAGCTTTGGGCTGCGCAATGATGAGAGTATGTAACCTCGATACATGTCCGTTCGGTGTTGCTACACAGAACCCAAAGCTCCGTGCAAAGTTCACGGGTAAGCCTGAATACGTGATCAACTTCATGCGCTTCATCGCAGAAGAACTCCGTGAGATCATGGCTTCCTTGGGCTTCCGTACGGTAGACGAGATGGTCGGAAGATCTGATATGCTCCGTCCGAGCAAGAAGATCGACTTCTGGAAGGCAAAGGGCATCGACCTTTCCGCTATCCTCTACAGACCTCAGCTCGATTCTACTGTGATCACACATCACACGACAGAACAGGATCACAAGCTCGAAGAGACATTGGACTACAAGGTATTGATCCCGCTTGCTCAGACTGCGATCAACGGCAACGGCAAGATGACGATGTCGCTTGAGATCAAGAATACAGACAGAGCATGTGCTACTCAGCTCGGTAGTGCGATCACCCGCGTAGCAGGTGAGGAAGGACTTCCTGAAGATACGATCGATATCAACTTCAGAGGTTCGGCAGGACAGAGCTTCGGTGCATTCATCCCTAAGGGTCTTACATTGAGACTCGAAGGTGAGTCGAACGACTACCTCGGTAAGGGCTTATCCGGCGGTAAGATCATCGTTCGCAAAGACAGGAACTCGACCTTCAGATCCGAAGAGAATACGATCATCGGTAACGTCGCTTTGTACGGCGCAACATCCGGTGAGGCGTACATCAGCGGTATCGCAGGTGAGAGATTCTGCGTACGTAACAGTGGTGCGACTGCGGTTGTCGAAGGTGTCGGCGATCACGGTTGTGAATATATGACCGGCGGACGCGTAGTTGTATTGGGTCCTGTAGGACGCAACTTCGCGGCAGGTATGTCAGGCGGTATCGCATATCTTTACGATGCCAACGGCGACCTGGAACAGAAGTGTAATACTGAACTCGTTTCTCTTCAGCGACTTTCAGATCCTGATGAGATCGAGTTCGTAAGAGAAACGATCGCTAAGCATGTCAAGTATACGGAGAGCTCTTATGCAGAGCACATCCTCACGGGATTTGACGAACTCATCGGCAGATTCGTGAAGGTTCTCCCTCATGACTATGCAAGATTTAATGAAGAACTCGAGAAAGTGAAAGCGGATGGCCTTGAAGGTGAAGATGCTCTCGTAGCAGCGTTTGAGATGGCCACCGGCAAAGGAGGTAAAACTCATGGGTAAGACAACAGGTTTTCTGGAATTCGGAAGGAAGACGGGCCCCGACCGAAAGACGGAGGAAAGGATAAAGGATTATCGCGAAGTTCATACGATCTATACTTCGGATGAAGAAGCAATTGCGCAGGGGGCACGTTGTATGGATTGCGGTATTCCGTTCTGTCAGACCGGCATGTTCCTGGGACGTGCCGCTACGGGATGTCCTCTCTCTAACCTGATACCCGAATTCAACGACCTCATCTACAGAGGTGAATTCAAGGAAGCATATAAAAGACTCAGAAAGACAAACGGATTTCCTGAGTTCACGGGCAGGGTATGTCCTGCACTTTGTGAAGGCGCATGTACATGCGGCAACGGCTTTGAGCCTATCTCGGTAAGGAACAACGAATGGTATATCTCCGAGAAGGCTTGGGCAAACGGCGAGATGAAGGCTTGCCCTCCAACGAAGAGGACAGGCAAGAAGGTAGCAGTCATAGGTTCAGGTCCTTCGGGCCTTTCCTGTGCAGACCAGCT
>CADCPU010000257.1 GCA_902803365.1 Oscillospiraceae bacterium | reverse complement strand
TTGAACGGACGGTTATCACGGATCAGGACTTCTTTTGAATCTGAACCGAAATGAGTATCTGCAGTATAGAAATTGCTCATTGCATGTTCTCCCGTTATCAACAGTGTAGAAATCAAGTAAAATCATTATAGTTCAAAATCACAAAATAGTTTACTAAGATAATGGCTTCGGAGTAACTTCCGGAGCCTGTTTTTTTCTGTCTATGTAAAGACTCTTTTCTCGGTCCGATGGCAAAACCATACAAGGTTAAGAAATTAACCAATATAGGTTAATTAGGGGATTTGGAAAACGAAAGCATCCTGATTTAGTGCGATTATAAGAATTTTTAGTATCCCACCGTCTCCGCCAGATATCAAACCGCAAACGATGGTGTTTGCGTTTTTTATTGTCCGCTTGTTACAGAGTCCCATTAATGGCACCAATCATTTGATATTATGAACATATATTCTAAACGTATTTAATACGGCATTGCCGAAACAAACGGAAAGGATGTTCATATGGATAAGGACTTAGTAAAGAAATCGAATGAAGAGGCCAATGATATCATTGCCCAAGAAACTTACAAAACGGTACGCGGTTACGTTGTTGAGGCTCAGACCAAGGTTAGCAAGGCAGTTAACTCTGCCATGGTTACCGCCTATTGGAATATAGGCAAGAAGATCCATGAGGTATGCGGAGAAAGCGAACGCGCTGCGTACGGAAAGCAACTGCTTGAATTTATATCTGACAAGTTGACTGCTGAATTCGGAAAAGGATTCACGATTGCAAACATAAAAAATATGCGGCAGTTTTATAGAACTTTTCAGAATCGCTACGCACTGCGTAGCGAATTGAGCTGGACACATTACCGCAGCCTTATGAGGGTTAATGATGAAGACGCAAGGCAGTTCTATCTCGAAGAAGCAATATCATGCGGTTGGAGTTCAAGACAGTTGGACCGCCAGATCAATTCCTTCTACTACCAGAGAATACTTGCAAGTAAAGATAAGGCAAGTGTTGCAGATGAGATCAACAAAA
Source organism: Oscillospiraceae bacterium (assembly GCA_902803365.1). The sequence goes on along the minus strand of CADCPU010000257.1, from coordinate 5,205 downwards.
TTGAGCCAAAACCTGAATATGAAAAGATAATCAAGGATCCGTATGTATTGGAGTTTCTGGATCTTCCTGCAAATGAACACTTCTATGAATCTGATCTGGAACAGGCTCTGATAGATCATTTGCAGAAATTTCTGCTTGAACTTGGGAAAGGTTATTCTTTCGTTGCAAGGCAAAAGCATTTTGATATCGACGGCCGTCATTTCTATGTCGATCTGGTTTTCTATAATTTCATCTTGAAGTGTTTTGTTCTAGTAGACTTAAAGATCGGAGAACTTACTCATCAAGATATCGGTCAGATGCAGATGTATGTTAATTACTATACAAGACAGTTAATGAACAATGGAGATAATCCGCCTATCGGAATAGTACTGTGCGCCGATAAGAGTGATACGTTAGTCGAGTATACCTTACCGGAAGGCAATCAGCAGATCTTCACAGCAAAGTATCTTCCATATATGCCTTCTAAAGAAGAGCTGAAGAAGGAGCTGAATCTTGAAGAATTCAAAAAGAAAGATCCTTGATAGTACATTTCCACTGCCTATTACGCACCGCAACTCAAGTCTCACTTGAGTCAAACATTGAAACTTCTACCCGTACTCGCTAAAATCTTTATATAGGATCAGCTATCCTACAAGTGGATGGAGGTGATTAACATGACAAAGAAGAACACCGTTTACTACTTGATCAAAAAGAGAAGACTCGGCAAACAGGAAAAAGGAGACTATTTCCTTTTCGAGAACGCCGAATGGATCCCTGATGAAAAGAGCGAGATATGCGACCGCCTTATGGGATATGATCCTAATGAACCTGCAGGTTCTCCGTACGGGATCGGCAATTGGGACATTATGGATTCGATCGAAGACATCACCAAAGAGGAAGCTGTCAGCAAGATGAACGAACTGACATTGGAATTCCTGACCGCCAAGTGGAAAAAGGACTTTGAAGGACGCAAGGAAGAATGGATCAAGAACGGCTGGCCTGCCAAACTCGTATCTACCGAATTCAAACTGAACGGGATCCGTTATAAGATCTTCCCTCAGGATATCGGTCTGACAGATGATTGCTGGGATCAGGGATTTATGGAAAGCGTTCAGGGCGAGATCAAAAAGGATCTGGCAAAGTACGGCGCGACAGATATCTATAATCACGGCTTTTTGGACTGAGTACCTCGCGTAAACTCACGATTGATACGGACTCAACGGTTCGTTGATTTTCCCCCGCAATAAATTATCGTATAATATCGGTAGCTTTTTCGGAGGGAATATATGATGAACATCAAAAAGATCACAGGCATTTCACTACTCGTTTCCATGATCATGCTGTCAAGTATGACAGGCTGCTCCAAAAAGCCCGCAGTCGAGACAGCTGCCCCGGTGGATAATGCCAATCACGGAACAACAGGAACTCCTGAGACGACCGAGGTTCCTGCCGAGAATGTCGAACAGATCTTCGCAGGCGGAGATAAGGATTATTACGTTCCGTTCAGTGATCCGGAGCACAGTTACTGCACTGTCACCGAAGGTTGGAGCACGCCGGTCAGAGAGCAGGGACTCGGCGGCTGCTATGCTTATGCCGCTGTATCTTCAATGCAGTCCGGATATTTGAAGGAGCACGGCGAGCTGATCGATATCAATCCGACAGACCTTATCAAGCGTATATATGCCGTTGCTGAAGAAGCTGACGGCAAGCCGCAGTATCCGGAAGAAAAGTTCTATATCGACTCAGGCAAGATAACCGATCTCGGCGGAAACTTCCATCACATCGTCGGATCACTCTGCGCTCAGCCTTTGAACGGCTATTTGATCGAAGATGCAAATATCTTCGGTTGCTACAACATGACGCGCAGCGACCGAGCCGAGTTGACAGAAGATGACGTGAAGGACGCACTTCGCGAGTACGGTGCGCTGAATCTCATCATCAACTACACCAAGGCATGCAAATATATCAACGGATACTATACGCAGAACTACAAAGACAACGGTACCGATACCAATCACGTTGCAGCGATAGTCGGATGGGATGACAACTTCCCTGCCGATTGCTTCGCTGATCCGGCTTCAAGGAACGGAGCTTGGCTCGTGCAAAATTCTTTCGGAGAGTTCTGGGGCAATCTCGGATATTACTGGGTGTCTTATGATATGCCGATCAATACGATCTCAAATTATCACGTCACCAATGAGTTCTCCTCAGCTATGGCCTACGGCACATATCCGATGGGAGCGATCAGTTCAAGAGAAGCTTTTGAACTGTCGCTCAATACAGATCCTGAGAAGCTCAACGAGACCGATCTCATTGCCTGTGACGACATTACAGTTGCAAGCGTCTACGAGAACACAGGCTCAGTTGCAGCTGTCGGATGTTGGGCTTTTGCTCCGGGTCAGACCTACACCATTGAGATCCTTGACGGTGAATTCGGGGATGTCCTTGCCACCAAGAGCGGAACATTCGAACACAAAGGTTATCACACGATCAGATTCGATTCACCTGTCCCTGTGCAAAAATTCACAGTAACGGTCAAGACTTCCGGTGTCGCATTATGCGAGGGCGAATCCTATGAGGATTATTCCAATACCATCTTCCAAAAAGTGCCATGTCACTACGAAGCCAAGATCGAACCGGGCAGATCGTTTCTCCTGGCAGACGAAGACTGGGTCGACATGACCGATCCTGAACTGGCTTCAAAGGTTGGGGTCAGTGACTTAATTGAATATCCACTATCTTGCCCGGGCGACCCGTGCATCACGGTACTTTTCAAATAACAGAGGAACAGCATATGAACTATAAAGTGATCGACAAAGAAACATACTACAGAAAGGGCGTCTACAGGCACTTCACGGAAGACTGCAAGTGCTCGACTTCCATAACGGCAAGGATCGACGTCACTGCCCTTGTCGCTCAGTCAAAGGCGGCAGGTACAAAATTCTATATCAACTTCCTGTATATCCTCTCCAAGGTCTTGAACTCGCGCGATGATTACAAGATGGCTTATCTCTGGCAGTCGGACGAGCTGATCTGCTACGACACGATCAATCCCACGCAGTATATCTTCCACGAAGACACCGAGACATGCACTCCGGTGTATACGAACTACGATCCTGATTATGAGACGTTTTATAAGAACGCAGTAGCGGACGCCGAGCAGGCCAAGCTCACAAGAGAGTATGGTCTGGACATGGCGAACCACCCCAATTGGTTTGACGCTTCATATATCTCATGGCTCTCATACGACTCACTCAACATCGAGCTGCCGGACGGATATCTCTACTTCCTGCCGATCGTAAACTGGGGAAGGTATCGCGAAGAGAACGGCCGTCTCATGATGCCTGTATCAATACGTCTGAATCACGCAGTTGCTGACGGATATCTTGTCGCGAATGTTTTTCGCCTGCTCGAAAAAGAGATCGATGCGTTCCGCTCAAGTTCTGACCGCCGAAGGTAAATGTTAAAAAATTTATTATTTTGTCACTTTTATTTACTGAATCACATACCGCCCCCGTGATATAATTATCACATCATTCGGGGGCGCTTTTTATTCGGATTATCGGTAGATCATTATGTTAGTAGATATGCTACATCGCCATTGGGTATCCATATTCACGGTACTGCTGTTCAGTATCAAATTATGGCCCAGGAAGAGATTCAGGAATACCGAGACACGTTATTTCTGGGTCACTGTATTCAGCAGTGTCGGTCTAATTTGGGAAGACGCTTTTGAAACGATGTGCTCATTAGATCCTTCGCTCAGATTCCTCAGGACCTTTCTTTCCATACTCGGCTATACATTCAGATCGACGGCAGCAGCCAGCCTGCTCATGGTAATCCTCCCGAGAAACAAGAATAAGCTCAAATATTGGATCCCTGCCTGCCTGACATTATTGGTCTGCAGCACGGCCTTCTTTACCGATATCGCTTTCGGATTTGATGAGGATTACTCATTCTACAGAGGCCCGCTGGGATATGTGGCATTTGCCGTACCGATATTCTATATACTTTACAGCCTGAGGATCGTCTTCAAGAACTTCTCGGAGCGAAGCAGTCTCGAGAAATACATCATGCCTGTATGCGCTGTCTTCTGCCTCTCATCTGCCGCTTTTGATATAATGGTCGGCGGCATCAGACTTAACGAAGCGATCATCATAAGCAGCATCTTCTTCTATCTGGTCCTCTTCTCCAATGACAACAGACGAGATTCGCTGACAGGTCTTCTCAACCGACAAGCTTTCTACGACGACTGCAATCTCTATAACAGGAGCATCGAAGCAGTCGCATCCCTTGATATGAACGGTCTTAAGGATCTTAACGATACTTACGGACATCTGGCAGGCGACAAAGCCTTGGCCAAGATCGGCGAATGCATGCTCAAGATAGCTGACGAGGTGACTCTCGCGTACAGGGTCGGCGGCGATGAGTTCATCATCGTATTCTTGCATTCCGACAAAGACGTAATAACCAAAGTGCTCGACAATACTGTTACCGAGATCACCAGATCCGGCTACAACATCTCAACAGGATATGCAATGCGCAGACCGAATGACAGTATCGACGACGTCATCAGAGAATCCGACCAGCTGATGTACAATGCCAAGGCCGAATACTATCGCGCCAAGGGGCAGTCTGAGAGAGTCAGCCACTACCAGGCGCCTGAGGCTGATTGATCACGATCAGCGCAGCTACGGGCGATTGGCACGGCGGCGGGCGGTCTATGTCAACATAAGGTTTCAAAATGCACCCGTGCAACGGCGTTATGTAAACCAAAGGTTTCATAATTTGCCTCTACACACGTCTAAAACGCTACATTATGTATACAAACGAGCTTAAGATCGCACTTTTTTCGAGCACTTGTAAACATAAGGTTTCAAAAAACGACATCAAAACGGTGAGTTTGTAGACAAAAGGTTGCGTTTCATCCTGCGCTCGAAGTCAAAAGGCAACCTTAGGTTACATTTAATCCCAAACAGGGACGCCTCAGTAGAGACTTCCCTGCAAGGTTCACGCTTCAGTTGCATATTTCCCGTAATAGCCGATCTCGTGATCGAGTGTTGCGATCCACTCCTTCTTCATTTCATCCGACATTCCTTCCATCGAATCGACTTCGCTGACAAATGACGCATACAGCGAACCTGCTGCCTCATCGTCCCCCGCCTTTTTAAGAGCGAGCATCTTATGGAACGCATTCATGGTCTTGATGTGCATATACTCGTTCTT
>CADCPU010000256.1 GCA_902803365.1 Oscillospiraceae bacterium | reverse complement strand
TGTCAAGCACTTTTTTTGAGTTTTCAGAACTTTTTTTCTTGATCGTTTCAAGTGTTCTGCGCTCTTTTCAAAGGCTCGATTATATTAGCACCTGTATAAGGATTTGGCAAGAGGTTTTTTCGATTTTTTTCAACTTTTTTAATCAAGTTTTTCTTAGGCCCAAATCGCCCCCTATAGCTTAAAAATGTTATGTATTTTATGATTTCATGCGCGCGTATTATATACATATATATGTAAATATGTAATCGCTCATTAAAAACTACAAAAAAAGTTTGTTTTAAACCTTGTTTGTTGTCATATCGTCATTATTTTGAAAGTTTCCTTGAAACGTCTTTCAAAAGTGTGTAGAATACAGACAATTTTCCGTTTATTCAGTTTGGAGGTAAATTATGAAATCGGTTAGAGGTTCTAAGGTTGCTATAATCGGTGCCGGACAGGTAGGTGCCACAATAGCTTTCGCTCTCGCATTTCAGCAGAGATGTTCCGAATTGGTGCTCATTGACGTAAATAAGGACAAGGCACAGGGCGAAGTTCTTGATATCAGCCACGGTCTTCCTTTCCTCGGTCATATGAATATCTATGCTGGTGATTATTCAGATTGTAAGGATTGCGATCTTATCATCATCACAGCCGGTATTCCGAGAAAGCCGGGTGAGACACGTCTTGATCTTGCAAAGAAGAACGTTACTCTTGCACACACGATCACAGACAGCATCATGCAGAATTACACAACAGGTAACATCCTCGTTGTATCCAACCCTTGCGATATCATTACATACATGATCACAAAGTGGACAGGTCTTCCTTCCAATCGCGTTATCGGTTCCGGTACAAACCTTGACAGTGCTCGTTTCAGACATCTCTTGAGCCAGAAGCTCAATGTTGACGTTCGTAACGTTCACGGTTACATCCTCGGTGAGCACGGTGAGTCCCAGTTCCCTGTATGGAGCCAGACACACATCGCAGGTATGCAGGTTGATGCATACGCTAAGAGCCGCGGAATCGACTTTACTGAAGCAGACAAGGCTGAGATCGCTGAACTTACAAAGTCTTCAGGTGCAAGGATCATCAAGCTCAAGGGTGCTACATATAACGGTATCGCAGTAAGCGTATCCGCTCTCGCTCAGAGCTTCCTCAAGGACGAACACACCATCCGTCCTGTATGTTCTCTCCTCAATGGTGAGTACGGTATCTCCGGTTGCTCCATGAACGTTCCTACGATCATCGGTGCAGACGGTGTCGAGAAGGTTCTCGAGGTTCCGCTCTTTGATAACGAGCTCGAGTCTCTTAAGAGATCTTCTGAGAGCATCCTCGAAGCTATCGAAGGCGTTAAGGATCTCTGATCTTAATACTGGTAATACGATCAAGGCTGTCACTTATGTGACAGCCTTTTTGTATGCCGTTTTTTTCTCAACGCAAAACGGCCGCCCGAAGGCGACCGTTCCGTTTATGTTAAGTTGTTATCAGAATGGAAGTATCCTTGCTTCAACACACTTATCAGTGAACTCAGGGCTTCTTGTGAAACCGTATACGATATCCGCACGCGGTGTTCCGGAAGCCATAACGCCGAGCCAGTATGCAGAACCGTCTGCATCTGCTTCACGGTTCATGAATGTAGCATAGAGCCTGTTCAGGAACTCCTGATCAGAGAGGTTATAGCCTTCCATCTCAGCACTTAAGAAGAAGGATGCACCTACCTGCTCGCCTGTAATGTTGAAGTTAGCAAGCTCGCCTGCCCAGTACTGACGGCCTTCTTCATCGTAACCACGGCACATTGCTGTCGTATACATACGCTCAACAAATGCATAAGTCAGATCCGTAGGTGCGATCTTACCCTGTGGCTTAAGATCTCCGCCGGAACGGATTCCGTAAGAAGCGCACGTATCAGCCCACTCCTGTGAGTAAATAAATCCGTTTGCAACAGTTACACGATCCATCGTGCCGGTTGCAAGCTGCTCAAGCCAATAGTTCCTGCCTGCTTCATCAGCCTCACGACCGAAGAATGTCTTGTAGAGGATCTCTACGAACTGCTTGTCTGTTGTTCCACGGTTATTGAACTCTTCACTGAAGATGAAGCCCTGTGCTACTTCAGCACCTGTGCGACGGAAAGCGTAGAGTTCGTCAGACCAGAATGCCGAACCCTCTGCTTCAGGTTCACGATCGAGAACATAGATGTAGATTCTCTTTACGAATTCGAGGATCTGAGCCTTAGGATCTTCAGGAGCAGTCGTAGGAGCAGTTGTCGGAGTAGGGGTAGGAGTTGCTGTTACCTTTGTTGTTGGCGTAGCAGAAGAATTATCCTTGACTGTTTCTGTCTGCGTCTTAAATGCACTGTTCTTAAATACAGCCGTATATGTGATAGTTCCATTTGCCGTACTTGATGTTGTTTCTGCAGTCTCAGTCTCAAGGTGTGAAGCATCGGTCTTACAGATACGCTGTGCCGTACATCTTGAGTGATCAGGGCTCCATATGTATTTTACTTCGCCCCAATCATGACCTGTAGCCTTGATAACGGTAGAAGCAAGTGTTATCTCACGGATGCAAGCCTTATCAGCATAGTACTTGCCTGTACTCTCTACATACCAGTAAGCGATATTACCGTCTTCAGTACATGTAGCAGCCTTTGCTTCAACAGCAGTTACGGCCGGAGGAGGAGTTTGATTTACAAGATCAAGCTTTGCATCGATATCAACACAGAGGAAAAATTCTCCCTCGAAGAATCTCTTTCCGTAACTGACAGAATTTCTCTCAACATCAACTTCCATGTCTTCGCACTTGTCTACAAACTTGGCAAGATCAGGACAACCGCCTAAGCAAAGCACGGATATATTGTTCATTTCACAAGAGAGTTTTGTAAGATTCTTGTTTTGACTCAGATCAAGGGTCGAGAGCTGATTGTCATAACAGAACAAAGTTTTCAATTTCTGATGAATACTTACATCCAGCTCAGTTATCTTGTTATTTGAGCAATCGATCTTCATCAACAATTTGTTGTTTGACAGATCAAGAGACTTAAGTCCGTTATCTGAGCACTCGAGACTCAACAGACCCTTGTTGTTTTTAAGATTCAATGAACCTATTGACGGATTGTCATTGCAATTCAATTCCTTCAAGTTCAGATTCTTGCTCAGGTCAAGTGACTCCAATTTACAATTAGCACAATACAAGTACTCAAGTGCCGTAAAATTACCCGGGTTCAAAGTCTTAATCGGATTACTTGTGCAGTTCAGCGACTTGAGCTTGGTATTCTTACTGAGGTCGATCGATGAGACCTGATTACCACTGAAATCCAATGATGTGATCTCTGTGAAGAGTTCAATACCCTTAAGACTCTTTATACCGCGGAAAGAAACCTGGATCTCTTTAGTCTGATTGATATCTGCTGAAGATATCGTACCTGTCAGATCCACATCATAATTCTCTGCCACCAAAGATCTGAATGCTGCATCCGGGAAATGAGTCTCATCGATCAGGATATCATCAGATGAAGTAACGAAGATAGTTTTAAGATCTGCATCGATGGTACTTTCACCATTGGTGCACTCCTTCACACTATTGGAAGAACGAGAGAATCCATATGCATTAATAAGAGACTTCAATTCAGGATTATTGATAACAGAGACCTTTGTGATCTTGTTACCGTCACACTTAAGAGATTCCAAAGCACCGTTCTTACTGACATCAAGAGACGTCAAAGCATTATTGCTGCAATCAAGAGAAGCAAGTTTGCCGTTTGAACCGATATTCAAAGCACTTATACCATTGCTGCTGCAATTTAAATTGGTAAGAGTTGTACACTTGCTGAGATCCAAAGAAGCCACTTTGTTGTTGCTGTAATTCAGATCCGTAAGCGCAGTAGCAATACTGAGCTGTGTCAGCTGATTGTTGCTGCAATCAAGTGTCTTAAGACTTGTGTTTTTGCTCAGATCCAAAGATACCAATTCGTTGCCGCTGCAATCAAGTATCTGGAGAGACTTAAAGTGTTCGATTCCTCCAAGACTTGATATCGACATATCAGCAACATCGATCTCCGTAACCTTGGCTGCTTCTTGTGCAGAAATAGAGTATGTAAGATTGCTGTCTGCATTCGAGATGATGTAGCTTCTGAAATTCTCATCAGAGAAGTGAGCTTCGTCACATGGAATATCAGTTGCATTAACAAGAACACATACATCTTTATCTGTACATATCAAGCCCATTACATCATCATACACGTAATCGTAGTAAGCCTGTTTATATGGTTTATATGCATAAACCTCAGAAAAATCTGCATTCTCCAACACTTTAACTAAGTACGGACAATCAATAACAGATAACTCAGTAAAGTCATTTTTTGAACAATCAAGGTAGTAAAGAGCAGGATTTTTGCTCAGATCCAATTGGCCTATGTTGTTCTCTCTGCAATCAAGCGAATCAAGTGCAGACAAACCGCTGACATCCAAGGATTTCAAACTGTTTTCGCTGCATAACAGTTCCTTAAGATTTGAGTTCTCACCCAAGGTCAATGTTGTGAGGCTGTTATTGTAACAGCTTAATTTTTCAAGAGCCGTATTCTTGCTGACATCAAGAGAGGTCAATTTGTTATATCCGCAATTAAGATCCTTGACCGCGGTCAGTTTTTCAATTCCCTTAAGGTTAGAGATCTCTTTTGATGATACATTCAGTTCAGTTATGGCAGCGATCTCTTTCTGACTCAATGCACCACTATTATCATGGTCAATGCTTGAGATCTCAGACCTGAAATTATCATCAGGGAAGTTAGTCTTATCGATAGCAACATCGTCAGCAGATGTGAGCACGATCGCATCTTTATTAACATAGATCCTGCGATATATATCCGAAACCGTCTTATAAGAACATTTATAATCAGGACCGAAACCAAAAATGTCATTTTCGAGAAGTTCAACCAAATAAGGACAATCTGCTATTGAGACAGAAGATATGCCAGTATTGTAGATAACTAATTCACGAAGATTGCTGTTCTTGCTCAGATCAAGATCTGTCAATTCCTCGTTATTGGTGCATATAAGCGTTTCGAGCTGTTCAAACGAACTGACATCCAGCTCCGTCAATTCACAATTACTGACACTTAAGGTCTTCAGAGCGGCATTATCACCCGAAATCACTTTGATCTTGGAATTGCCATCGCATTCTAAGTTCTTGAGTTTGGTATTTTTACTAATATCGATCGACTTCAACTCATTATCACTGCAAGTCAAATCTTCAAGTGAAGTAAGGAGCTCTATTCCAGTCAGATCTTTGATTCCCTTATCGTAAACTTTAATATCTTCTATGTCTCTAATTTCCTCTTCTGATAAGAAACCACTATAATCCGGATCGAAATATATTAATGCCTCCCTGAATTTTTCATCAGGAAAATTGGCTTTGTTTACCTTTACTCCATCTTCTTCTTCTTTGATTACTACTGTGGTTATGTCAAATGACAGTATTTCAGCTCTTTTTTTGACCCCCCCACTAATAAGCAGGCCAGAGTTATCATAAGAACTAATAAGAGACGGACAGTTCAGTATTGACACCTCTTCTATGGAGTTTCCTTTGCACAAAAGACGTTCAAGCTTTGTGTTTTCAGAAAGATCCAACTCTGTCAGTTTATTATCTGAACAGTCAAGAATTTTCAGATCTGTCAGTTCACTAACATCAAGTTGCTCGAGGTCCATACCGCTGCACTTAAGATCTGTCAGTTTTGTATTCTGCGACACATCCAGCTCATCAAGATCGTTATTAGAACAATACAGGTTTTTCAATTCTGTCATCTGGGACAGGTCAAGTTCTTTTATAGCATTGTCATAGCATAAAATTTCCTCAAGTACTGTGTTCTCACCAAGATCAATAGATTCCAATCCATTACCGAAACACCATAACTGCTCAAGTTTGGTGTTATTGCTCAGATCAAGTGATTTGATGTTATTACTATTACAATAAAGCGATTCGAGTTCCGTATTCTGACTCAGATCCAAGGAAGTAAGATCATTATTCATACAAGACAGAATCGTAAGATTCGGAAAATACTCGATTCCCTTTAAATTGCTGATCTGCTTGTCAACGCAAACCATAGTTGTGACATTATTTCTTTCCTGAAGAGAAAGTTTATTATCTCCATTATCATATGTATTCGAGATGAAATTCCTGAAATTCTCATCAGGAAAACTCGCAGCCGTAATAAAAATTTCATCCGGTACCGATGACAATGATGCCTTGTTGACATCTGCCGCAGCCATCAGCATAGGCAATGTCAAGACTATCGCAGCAGCCGTCGCTGCTGCTATTCGTTTTTTCATAAAAATACACCCCACTTACCCGACCATGATATGGTCGACATATTTGAGCAGTAACCCGCCCATAGATTAAATTATATCAACTCTTATTAACCCTTTACAATATTGTCAGATATACGAACATAATTTTTTATTCTTGTTATGAGGTATCATTAACACTCGAAAAAAGTTGTTTTTGCATCCTCTTTGATCAAACGCAAAACGGCCGCCCGAAGGCGGCCGTTCTGTTTAAGTTAAGTTGTTATCAGAATGGAAGTATTCTTGCTTCCACACACTTAGCCGTAAACTCAGGGCTTCTCGTGAAACCGTATACGATATCCGCACGCGGTGTGCCGGAAGCCATAACGCCGAGCCAGTATGCAGAACCGTCTGCATCAGCCTCACGGTTCATGAATGTTGCATAGAGCCTGTTCAGGAACTCCTGATCAGAGAGGTTATAACCTTCCATCTCAGCACTTAAGAAGAAGGATGCACCTACCTGCTCGCCCGTAATGTTGAAGTTAGCAAGCTCACCTGCCCAATACTGACGTCCTTCCTCATCATAGCCACGACTCATTGCTGTCGTATACATACGCTCAACGAATGCATAAGTCAGATCCGTAGGTTCGATCTTGCCCTGAGGCTTAAGATCTCCGCCGGAGCGGATTCCGTAGGAAGCACAGGTATCAGCCCACTCCTGTGAATAGATGAAACCGTTTGCAACAGTTGTGCGATCCATCGTGCCTGTGGAAAGCTGCTCTAACCAGAAGTTAATACCGGCTTCGTCCGCATCACGACCAAAGAATGTCTTGTAGAGGATCTCTACGAACTGCTTGTCTGTTGTTCCACGGTTATTGAACTCTTCACTGAAGATGAATCCCTGCGCAACTTCAGCACCCGTGCGGTTGAAGTTATAGAGCTCATTACTCCAATACTCAGATCCTTCCTTCTCAGGCTCACGATCGAGAACATAGATGTAGATCCTCTTAACGAACTCGAGTATCTGTGCCTTAGGATCTTCCTGAGAAGTCGTAGGAACAGGTGTCGGAGTTTCAGTAGGTGTTTCAGTAGGAGCTGCCGTAGCAGTTGCAGCTGCAGTTGGAGTAACTGTAGGTGTTGCTGTTACCTTTGGTGTAGCCGTAGGAGTTGCCGTCGCCTTAGGCGTTGGTGTAGCAGAAACAACAGGAATATCCTGGACAGATTCTGTCTGAGCGACAAATGCACTGTTCTTAAATACAACGGAATATGTTGTTGTTCCCTTGTTAGTAACAGTTGCAGGTGTCGTAACCTTTGATGTTGCTACTGCAGTCTCTGTCTCAATATGTGATGCGTCATTCTTGCAGATACGCTCTGCCGTACACTTTGAGTGATCAGAGTTCCATGTGTATTTGACATCACCCCAGTCATGATCTGTAGCCTTGATAACGGTAGAAGCAAGCGTTATCTCCTGTGTACAATCCTTATCGGAATAGTACTTATTTGTACTCTTTAGATACCAGTAAGCGATATTACCGTCTTCTGTACATGTAGCCGGCTTAGCTTCAAATGCTGTAGCAACAGGAGAAGGCTTGAGCTTATCAAGATCGACCGTTGTATCAAAGTCACGACAGAGATATTTTTCACTGTATATCTTTCCGTAGGTGACAGTGTTATTCTCAGCATCATAGCTCCAATCTGTGGTACCCTCTACAAATGAAGAAAGAATAGGACAACCACCCAAACAGATCTCAGGCATATTGTTCTTTTCACAACCAAGTTCCGCAAGAAGCTCGTTATTACTCAGATCGAGTGTTTCGATCTGATTGTCACTGCAGTACAGATACGTCAATTTCACAAGGCCGGTTACATCAAGAGAAGATATATTGTTTGAACGGCAATCGATCTCGAGCAGCAGTTTGTTGTTTGTCAGATCAAGTGCATCAAGTCCGTCATTAATACAAGCAAGACCCACCA
>CADCPU010000255.1 GCA_902803365.1 Oscillospiraceae bacterium | reverse complement strand
TCTTCGACTGGAAGGTCATTGCCAAGGCATATATATCAAGGATCGAAGAAGTAATAGGCAAGTAATATGAAGAAGTTGGGTTTTGTCGTTCCGTGGTACGGTGAGAAGATTCCGGGCGGAGCCGAGATGGAGCTTCGCGGACTTACCTCGCATCTTAAGGATGCAGGGGTTGATCTTCGCATACTCACGACCTGCGTAAAGCAGTTCGACAGCGACTGGAACGAGAACTACCACAAGGAAGGTCTGACCGTTGAAGGCGGCATCGAAGTCATGCGCTTTAAGGTCAGGAAGAGGGACGTTGCGGCATTCGACCGCGTTAACTCCATGCTCATGCGCGGCAAGAGGATCAAGCCCGAAGATCAGGAGACCTTCATCCGCGAGATGGTAAACAGCCCGGCTCTCTATGAATATATGGCAGCACACAAAGACGAATATTCGCTCTTTGTATTTATCCCGTACATGTTCGGCACGACAGTAAACGGCATCAAGGTAGCTCCTGAGATGTCAGTCCTGATCCCGTGCCTTCACGATGAGGCATATGCCTATATGGATATCCTTAAACAGCCTTTTGAGTCTCTCGCGGGAATGGTATTTAATGCCCGCCCGGAGGAGGAACTCGCAGGATCGATATTCGATCTTTCGCGCGTTCATAAAAAGACGATCGGTGTTGGCGTTGACATCAACGGCACGGGTGACGCGCAGAGGTTCAGGGAGAAGTTTAAGATAAACGAACCATTTATCCTCTATGCGGGACGTAAGGACGAGGGCAAGAATGTCCACACGCTGGTCAATTACTTTGTTGAATATAAGAAGAGAAACGGAACGGACCTTAAGCTCGTTTTGATCGGCGGAGGTAATATCGACTTGCCGCGCGAATATGTCGATTCGGGCGATATCAGGGATCTCGGCTTCGTGGACCTTCAGGATAAATACGACGCGCAGGCGGCTTCGCTCCTCCTGTGCCAGCCTTCCAAGAACGAGAGTTTCTCGCTCGTAATAATGGAGAGCTGGATCAACAGGCGCCCCGTTCTCGTGCATGAGGATTGTAAGGTCACGCAGAGGTTCGTCACGGACTTCGGAGGCGGTCTTTACTTTAAGACATACTTCGAGTTTGAAGGCTGCGTCGACTATATCTCACGTAATCCCGAGACTGCGGATACGATGGGACTTCTGGGACAGAAGGCGGTTACGGAGAACTTTGCATGGGACGTTGTCGTCAGCAGGTATATGGAATTTTTCAAGTTGTGTTCGGAGGCTTTGAATGGAAAAGACAGTTGATGTTGAAAGTATCATGAGCAAGATCCGCGAGGACATCGTGAAGAACGGCAGGGACAAGGAACCGCTGAACTTCATCGATCTTGAAGCGGCCGAAGACAAGGGCAAGACGAACAACGACCTCGAAGAGGCCGTCGATTATATCTCCTGCAATTACGAAGTGCAGCCTTATGAGGTGCTGCGCGGAAATAAGATCGCAGTATTCTTCAAGCGCTGCATAAGAAAGGTCACGGGATTTTTCATCCTGCCGATCGTAAGACAGCAGAACACGCTCAACTATTACTATTACAGGATCTCCGAGACGATCGTTGATGTTAAGAATGACAACGAGGATCTCAAAAAGCGCGCCGATCTTCTCGAAAAGCGCATCAGCGAACTTGAGAGGAAGGCAGCAAGATGAATTCTTCCGAGATCTTGAAAAAAGGATATGACGCATTTACAGGCGGCAAGGACTTTGACGTCCCTGACTTCGAGTCCGTAAAGCTCACATACCTGGGCGGCGGCAGTTCCAGAAACTTAAGACAGTGCATGTTCTATATCAAGAAGAACCGAGGCACATCATATAACGCGCTCGACAAGAAGGGCAGGATCGTTCGAAAGTTTATGGCTTTCCTGATCGACCCGATCGTCTGCGCGCAGAATAATATCGACAGCAATTTCACGACTGCACTTGATGAACTCTATGAGCTCAACAAGGAGCGCGACAGGTTGAGAAGAAGGATAACAGACCTTGAAGCCAAACTGATAGAATTGGAGACCGGCAAATGAAGATGATCCAACTGCTGACAACTCTGTCATTCGGCGATGCGGTCAGTAATGACGCGCTTGCCATCATGAAGCTCCTGAACTCTCAGGGGCATAAGGTCGTTACCTACGCGGAAAACCTTGATAAGCGTCTCGAAAACGAGCCGGGCGTCAAGGGCATAAATCAGCTCCCTGTCCTGAACGATGACGACATCATCATCTACCATCTGTCTACGGGTTCCGAGCTTAACAGGCAGATCAAGAACTTCAAGGGCAGAAAGCTCATGATCTACCATAACATCACGCCTTCCAAGTACTTCTCCGCTTATTCCGGAATTACGGCAAGACTGTGCTCAAAGGGCAGGAGGGAAGTAAAGAACTTAAACTCGACCTTTGATGCATGTATGTGCGATTCCAAATACAACATGGACGAACTTCGTCAGATGGGCTATACATGTCCGATGGCCGTGCGTCCGATCCTGATCCCTTTTGATGACTACAAGAAGGAACCCGATCCCGAAGTTGTCTCCAAGATGAGCGACGGAGTTAAGAACGTCGTCTTCGTAGGACGTATCGCTCCGAACAAGAAGCAGGAAGATCTTCTGAAGGTCCTCTATTGCTACAACAAGATGTTCGATGAGAGAATCAGGCTCATCCTCGTAGGATCGAGCACGGGAACCGAAAACTACGACAAGAGACTTAAGGACTATGCCGAGCTCATGGAGCTTGATAACGTGATATTTACGGGTCAGGTATCCTTCAAGGCGATCCTTGCTTACTATAAGACCTGCGATGCGTTCCTTTGCATGAGCGAACACGAAGGATTCTGCGTTCCGCTCGTCGAGGCAATGTGCTTTGATAAGCCGATAGTCGCAGCTCCTTATGCCGCAGTCCCGGATACACTGGGCGGCACGGGAATTCTCCTTGAAGACAGCGATCCGAAGAAGGCAGCATATTGCCTTCACGAGATCCTTCATAACGAGTCACTCAAGGAAGATATCCTGAAGGGTCAGAGAGAAAGACTTAAGGACTTCTCCTACGAGAGCATCTCAGCTCTCTTCATGGAGCAGCTCAACAGATTTATGCGTGGTGAAGCGATATGAGATTATGTTTTGTAGTTCAAAGATACGGTACTGAAGTAAACGGCGGTGCGGAAGCATACGCCCGTCAGGTTGCCGAGCATATGGCATCCATCGGAGGCCACGATGTCAGCTGCATCACCACCAAGGCCGTCGACTATGTCACATGGAAGAACGAATACGAGAAGGATGAAGAAGACATAAACGGTGTTCATGTCTACAGATTCCCTGTAATAAAAGAGCGCGATACGGCAAGCTTCAATAAGCTCTCCGCACGCATCCTGACGAGTCCTTCAACAGTTGAAGAGCAGGAAGAGTGGATGCGTCAGCAGGGACCGAATTCGCCAGCTCTGGCTGACTTCGTCGAATCCGTAAAGGACGACTATGATTGCTTCATCTTCGTATGCTATCTTTACTATTCGACATACTTCGGTCTGCCGCGCGTAAAGGACAAGGCTATCCTTATCCCGACCGCTCACGACGAAGCGCCGATCTACCTTGATATATTCAACAAGATGTTCTCTTATCCTGCGGCATTCTACTACAACACCGTTGAAGAGAAGGAACTTACGAACGACCTTTTCGACGTTACGGGCAAGCCTGATAACGACGGCCGCGGCGGCGTAGGTATCGAGCTTCCTTCCAAGATCGATCCCGAAGGCTTCAAGCAAAAGTTCGGCGTTGATGATTTCTTTATCTATGTCGGAAGGATAGATGAGAATAAGTGCTGCAATATACTTTTCGATTACTTCGCAGAATATAAGAAGCGCAATCCGGACTCCAAGACCAAGCTCGTTCTCATGGGCAAGGAAGTCATCGAAGTTCCGAAGCGCGACGATATCATATCTCTGGGATTCGTGTCCGAGGAAGACAAGTTCTCCGGTATCGCGGCATCCCGCTTCCTCGTCCTTCCTTCAAGATTCGAGAGCCTGTCGATCGTCGTACTCGAGGCGATGGCACTTGGTAAGCCTGTACTCGTAAACGGCAACTGCGATGTCCTTGAAGGTCACGTAAAGAGAAGCGACGCGGGATTCTACTACAGAAACTTCTTCGAATTCGAAGGCGAGCTCAACTGGCTCCTGGATCCGTCAAACGCGGCAACTGTTTCCGCCATGGGACAAAACGGCATCAAGTATGTAGACGAGAACTACAGTTGGAAAGAGATCGTCAGAGGTTATACGGAACTGTGCCAGAAGGTCATCAACCGATCTTCGGCAAGATGATGTCGAACACGGCCTTCGCGAATCCGTCATCCTTACAGTCAGCCGTTACGTAATCGCAGGCTGCCTTGGTCTCCTCAGTAGCGTTGCCCATTGCTATGCCGTACTTGGCATCTCTCAGCATCTCTATATCGTTCTCGTTATCACCGAGCGCGAAAGTCATGTCTCTGCTTACCCCGAGAAGGTCAGCGAGGTCAAGGAGTGCTCTGCCCTTTGTCGCACCCGGTGCCATGATATCCAGGAAAGTCGCAGTCGATGCACAGCATGAGATATCCTTCCTGGCTCTTAGCTCGCGGCATGTATCGGGATCAGCCTCAACAGTCAGTATCTTATTAAATGCGGGCATATTACCGCTTTGTATCATATCAAGTGTGAGGTCGCACAGGACGGCTTTCCTTCCTTCGGGCGCAGTCCTGTTGTAGTTTTCAAAAAACTCCCTGCGGTCGCTGGTCGGAGCGAAGAACACGCCCTCGGACGAGTAGCCCGCGAAGTTTATCTTGCGCTCCCAGAGCATCAGCATCAGTTCTCTTACGAGAGCCTTATCGATGATATAAGACTTGATCTCTTTGTTTGCGAC
Source organism: Oscillospiraceae bacterium (assembly GCA_902803365.1). Next base: position 1,405 of record CADCPU010000255.1, on the reverse strand, counting down.
AGGGTCCGCAAGTCCGCCTCCGTTACTTACGATGCAGGGAACGGTGAGCTTTAGATCCTCCGCGTATTTGCCTATGAGATAGAAGCTCCTGCCGGTCGCGAGAGTAAAGGCACCGCCTGCGTCTTCGATAGCCTTGATGGCTCTTCTGTTCTCCGCGCTTACGTCAGTTCCCGTAATGAGGAGCGTATTGTCGATATCCGTCGCAACCAAAAATTTATATTCCATAACAACCTCAGAAGTTTCATTATCGTTCTATTAGGGTATAATAGCATACAAGCCGCAAAGTTGCGGTGAATCAGATCTATATCGAGGAACTAACATGAAAAAAACAGCAGTAATAATGGCAGGCGGCGGAGGAACACGTTTCTGGCCTGTATCCAGGATGACAACTCCAAAGCAGCTCGTTAAGCTCACGGGCGACGACGTTATGATCAACGAGACGATCAAGCATTACGAAGGTGTCGTCGGACGTGAAGACACATTTATCGTAACTAATGCCAAGCAGGCAGAGCTTATGGACAAGGTCCTCTACAAGGAAGTAAACAGAGACCACATCCTGATCGAACCTGTCCAGAGAAATACCGCACCTTGCATCATCTATGCGGCAATGACATTGAAGAAACTCTACGGCGACGCCCTTATGGCTGTTCTTGCCGCAGACCACCACATCTCCGATATCAAGGAGTATAAGAGAGTATTGGATCTTGCATTCAAGACGGCTGAAGAGACAGACAAGATCGTAACGATCGGTATCTGGCCTACATTCCCGTCAACGGGTTACGGCTATATCCGTTTCTCAACCAACCCTGTCGAGCAGGGCGGCGAGGTCTATCACCTCAGACGTTTTGTCGAAAAGCCAACCGAGCCGGTTGCACGCGAGTACATCAATTCCGGTAAGTATCTTTGGAACTCCGGTATGTTCATCTGGAAGGCATCAGTTATCCTCGATGCGTTCAAGGAATATCTCCCTGATACATATGCGAAGATGGAAGCTATTTTCGATGACTTGAGAACACCTAAAGAAGCTGAGGCTATCGCACGCGTATATCCTGAGCTCGAGAAGATCTCCGTCGACTACGGCATCATGGAGAAGGCTTCGGACGTTTACTGTATCCCTGCTGAGTTCGGTTGGAACGACGTCGGATCCTGGGATGTATTGAGCACGGTACTTCCTCAGAACGAAGAAGGCAACGTTTCCGTCGGTGATCACATGGGCATCAATACGAAGAACTGCCTTGTTTTCAACAAGTCAAACGACAAGCTCATCACTACGATCGGAGTTGAGAATCTTGTCATCGTCCAGACTGAGGACACCATCATGGTATGCTCGAAGGACAAGGCACAGGACGTTAAGCTCATGGTTGATAAGCTTAAGGAAGAGGGAAGAGAAGACCTTCTCTGATCT
>CADCPU010000254.1 GCA_902803365.1 Oscillospiraceae bacterium | reverse complement strand
AGTTACATGACGGAGCAATTCGTTAAGTGCTACAAGATGACTCCGAGGGATTTCAGGAACAGAAGGAAAGGCTGAGAGATCACCAACGGTTCATATTCTTCTCGAACTTACTCGTGTAAGCTTTCTTCAATTCCTCTTCCGAGATACCATAGCAAAGAAGTATATCGTTGTAATACATGAGAACATCAGCCATCTCTTCTATGAGATGCTCACGCAACTGTGGATCGCTGCAGGCCTTCTCGCCGCCGTTCTTCTTGACGATATCGATCACCTCACCGACTTCGCCTATCATCCAAAGCAACTGGTCTTGTCCGCGCTCGGGACCGATCGGCTTCCAGATACCTTTATATTTCTCCTGAAGAGCATTCTGCATCTCCAGCATTTCTTTCATTTCAAAACTCATATATTGTCCGTCCTTTATTTCTCGAAAAACTCTCTGAGCTCATCCTCAGTCCTACCCGCGAGACCGCACATCTGATTGCAATAATCACCGCCATCAGCGCTTACTCTATTGTTACATCCGAATTCATCCAGTTCCTTCGCAAGGTCGCAGATAATATCGATATCATCATGACTCGTCATGTAGTATTCTCCAAATACGGTTAGATGCTCTCTGAGATCTTCCTCATCAGTCAGGATATCCCCGCAAGGCTCATAGTATATGTTGATGTCATCAACCCCGTAAGATGCAACCAGATCATAAAGATCCTGCTTTACGTCAGCACCGTAGAGTACACCGTAAAAACTGTCCTCCATATCGCCCAGATTTTTAACACTCGCATGAAGAACCTCGATCTGAACCGTAAACTCTTCGTCATTATCTTCATACACTGCCTTGGCAGGATAAAAACCGCTCTGGAACCACGCCTTATGTCCGCCCTTTGAAATATCATAAACATCAAAGACAATATCATCGGGATCGTTACCGAGAATATCAGAATACTTCTCACTCAAGCGGCGTTCCATCTCCGACATGACCGTCTCACATTCTTCCTCATGCTCCTTGCGATGCTTTTCCTCGAGCTTGTCGGGATCATAAAAAAAGCATGAGCTAAGACCAAGGAGCCCAACCAGCAACAAACATACACATAACTTCTTTTTCATACATTGCACTCCGTCTATCGATACAATACACAGTTATACCTGACAGTTGATCCGTCAGGGTATTCGATAACTGCCCGTTCCTCAGAGAATCCGCACTTGCGGTAGAAACCTATCGAATCATCATCCGTCTGTGCTTTGACGGCTTTCAGACTCTCAGTCTCCATCACACATTGTATCATTTCTTTTCCAATTCCTTGTCGCCGGGATCTGTCAGATACGGCAATACCTATTATCTCCGGAATATCAGCCGAAAGATCCAGAACCATCATGCCTTCTTTTGCACCTTGGTCTTCGCACACAAACACTTTCAATGATTCATCCGACAGATAACTGTCCATCTGCGCCTTATAGTCCTCATAAGTTGCTTGATACATACAAGGAGAATAGATCGAGAATGCGTCTTCTGACATCAGCCAATCTCTGTCTGAGCACAATAAAACTTTCACATCCGCACCCCCATGAGTTCTTTGTGCACTTGCGCACAATCATTCCGCGCAATGCAACATCAGCAAATCTATTATACTTAATGCGTCAACAACCAATTTGTGACCAGACTCTCAAAGATCTCATGCTGCTCGATCTGAAGATTGTGGCCCGCACGTTCAATAGCGCAATAGGTTGCATTTGTATATTTCTCCATAAGATCGAACTGATCTTTGTATCCGACTTCCGTATCCTGCTTGGCAGCAATGATGAGACACGGGAGCATGCACGGCTCCTTAAGATCATCCGGATCAAACGAGAAACTGCCCTCCAGCACATTGTTCAGGAAATCCCAATCCGCACTATCCAATGCAGGTATAAGATACTTCTTATATCTTTCCCAAACATCTCTCGTGAGCACGACATTCATTAAGGTAAAACTGTCACGTTCCTCTTCAGTCAAAGATGCCAAAAGTTCGTCATCCCGTTCGACGACAGTATGTGGTTCAACACGTCCCTGCTTTACACCCGGAATAATACACGGTACAAGCAGGATGATCTTCTTTATCAGCTCCGGATACTTATTTACAAAACCTCTCGCTAGCAATCCTCCATATGATTGACCTACGATCATAAAAGGCTCCTTGATCACATTGACCGCAAAGTCATGTAGGATCTCCAGCATATCATCGGAGTTCTTTATATCTCCGCGTTCGGAATCACCCATTCCCGGAAGATCGATATAAAAACGTTTATAGCCATCAAGCTTGGTAAAGACCGGCTCAAAAGCACCCTTCATCGTGATCTTGCTTATACCCCATCCGTGAATTATAAGGACAGGCATACCGGTGCCTATTATTTCATAATCTATGATCTCATATTTCATAATCTTTCTCCTATCTATCGCATCAATGCGTCCTTCTGTCTGATGCTACCTCATAAGCAGTATACTCATGATCGAATTCATAACCAAATTTGCGGGACAGCTGAACCGAATTCATGTTATGGGCATCCCAACTCGGGTAAAGCCCTTCTTCAAGACAACTTAAGATCAGCGAAGCGCATACGACTGTAGCAAGGCCTTTGCGACGCTCAGATTTTGCAGTATCCACTTCGATCTCGATGCCCTCTTTATATCTTGTATATGATGAAGCTCCGGATACTATCTTTCCGTCCTTAAGGATCACCATTCCGCGTCCCAGTTCAAGATACTTTTCCTTGCTTCCGAATGCAGAAACAAAATCAGCTGTCACAGGATCCTGCATGCACAGATCATATATATCTGCGTCTATCTTTTTTAGTTCACATCCTTCGGGTACTTTGGCAGCCATTTCCGCCAACTTATCCCTGTCGAAAACGGTGTCTTTTCTGATGGCGTAGCGGGTAATCTTTCGAGCATCCGGAAAACACTCCTCGATAAGCTCAGACCAACGGTCATCTTGAGGGACCATGATCACAAAACCGTCAGGCTTATTGATCACGAGTTCTCTGTCAGGCACTCCTGCATAGAATGCAAAGCATCCGACAAATGCCATAGCTGACACCGGGGCATCCGTATCAATAACGTATACCTTGCCCATGACTTTCTGAAGGCACGAATATATCAGTGTTTCTTCCCATCCCGAAAACAACTTCTCAACTTTTGATGTATCTTCCAATTCGCAGATCATATCTTTCCCTCTTACATCGAAAACGCCGTTATCGCGAAGCAGCAAGCTTCAATCGCAGCAAGCGGCGTCATTACATATTTTTCTTTTTTACTTGTCGATATTATATTCATAAATGTGTTCACTGCAAAGAAACCGGCAAAGACAAAGCATACTATCTTGATCACTTTGGCAGAAAACCACATATCCATCAAACCGCCGCCCTGAAGTATCATTGCTGCGCCAAAAAGTTGGAGGATAATAGATGATGCCGCAAACACTCTGTAGATCGGCGGCAGGACCTTGTATCTTCCTCCCATCGTAAACTCGCCCAGCGGGAGGCCGATTATCAGAAGGACTTCCATCACCGCAACAACCAGCATCAAGACTGCACCTGTTATCGAACTTATTGTTGAGATCATATTATGCCTCCTTCCCTGCTATCTTTTGAGGATCGACACCTTCATTAAGGATGAAAGCGTCGGCTGCATTATTTATCATTTCCATCATCGCTTTTTCGGTTCCCTTAAGAACACCTGTCGCAAGCATCGTCGCGATGCCGTGGGAGTAGATTATCGTATTCCTCACACAGCGGAACACCTGCTCTTCAGTAAGCCCCGTCTGTTCAGCGATCATGGCGATCATCTCTTTATTCTTCCCCTTGCCGATATCCTTAAGGTTATATGGCTTGCCCAGAGGATTCTCGCCCAGATACAGGAACTTAAAAAGATTCGGTTCCTTGAGCGCCATCTTTACATAAGATCTGCCAAGGAATTCAAAGCTCTCGAGTTTATTCTCAAAATTTGAAGCTGCTTTCTTCGCGGCATATGCCATTGCGTATTCAGATAAGGCGAGCCTTAATCCCTCCATGTTCTCAAAATGCCAGACGATAGGCTGCGTCGAGCATCCGATCTCGGCCGCCAGCGTTTTAACATTGACCGATGCATAGCCGTCTCTGATGAGCATCTTTAAAGCCGCTTCGAGAATGACTTCCTTTGATATCGTAGTCTTGCGTGCCATGAGAGTCCCTTTCCATAAACAGAATTATATAAACACGTTTATATTACTCCCGTGCTTACATGCTGTCAATATGGCTGTATGTCATTTGACGTCTTACTCTTTATGGACTATGTTGTCAGCTGATACCAGGCTGTATCCATCCCTGAATCTGGCCATGATGACCCGGTCTCCCGCATT
>CADCPU010000253.1 GCA_902803365.1 Oscillospiraceae bacterium | reverse complement strand
CTGGTCTTACGTTCCGAACCCGGCTTGATGTTAAAGTACATCTGGAATACAGCAGGCTTATCCTTATCTATCAAGAGATTGGTAAAGCCCGGAAGCTCATCATCAGTTGAAGCCGTGGCCACATTATTGACGACCGAATGCTTGATAAAATGCATGGCCGAGATGAAGCTCGTCTTACCTGTCATATTACGTCCGATAAGAGCATTAAGGTTCAATAGCGGACGTCCGCTTACTGCAGTCGGGTTCAGATAATCATCCATGACAAGACCGCATTTATCCTCATCAAAAACATCAAAGTTCCTGATCTTAACACCGACCAGCATACGCGCACCTCCGACAGATCATATTATTCTTAGATTATACTCCTTTTCGAGACAAAAAAAGACGTCCGGTCCCAAAGCCCGAACGTCTTTTATGATATTGGTATATACTCACTCTTTGTTGATAGCTACTTCGATCTCAGCGAGATTTGTCTGAACCTTGGTGATGTTCTCTGACAGGACGTTGTTTACGTCAGTAAGAAGCTGCTTGGCGTAGAGGTGTGCACCCTTACGAAGTTCTTCGCTCTGAACGTTAGCCTGTGCTATGATCTCAGCTGCTTTCTGCTGTGCGCCCTTCGTGATCTCGTGCTCGTTAACACGGAGTGCGTACATTCTGTCTGCATCATTCAATACCTTCTTGCTCTTCTCGCGTGCAGTACCGATGATGTCCTGTGCTCTCTTGACGATATCGTTGGACTGACTAACCGCCATAGGAAGTCTCGCCTTAAGTTCCTGAAGGGAGGCGATCATCTCTTCTCTGTCGACCTGGCACTTGTCACTGAAGGCTACACTCTTGGCTTCCTGCAATGTGGCGATCAGGTTATCGATACTCCTAATTGCGTCATATCTCTCACCTGCGTGAGGAGCAGAAGCCTGCTGTGCATATCTCGGATCGTTGTTGTCCATTACCTACGACCTACCTTTCTTAAGTTCTTTTGTAACAAAATCAACTATTTCAGCGGGCACCATCTTAGAGATGTCACCACCATAATAACACACTTCTTTAACTATTGTGGAACTTGTCATAGACAAATTTTCCCTGCAAGGAAGAAGCAGAACTTCGTAATCGGAATAAAGCAGTCTGTTGGCCATCGCCATCTCGGCTTCATAGCGGAAGTCGGACTCTGATCTGATGCCTCTGACAACTGCCGTACAGCCTATCTCCTTGAAAAGATCTACAAGGAGGCCGTCGTAGGATATAACCTCGATATTTGAGTACTTACGCAGCGCTTCCTTAGCCATATAGACTCGGTCCTCCGGCGAAAATGCAGGATGTTTGGCGCTGTTACCCATTACGGCAACAACAAGTTTATCGCATTGTCTCGCTGCTCTCTTGGCAATATCGCAATGTCCCATCGTAAAGGGATCAAAGCTTCCCGGAAACAATAATATACTCAATATCTCACCTCAGAAATTTAACTCTTATTAAAGAATGTTACCACGCAAAGCCCGTAACTACAAGAACGGACAAATTGCATATTTATTACATCTGTATTGAAAGGCTCGTCAGACGAATGTTCGACCAGCAGTCTGCCGCCTTCCGAGAGCATGTCGTACTTGTTTATGAGCTCGACTGCCTTGACCGTCTGCTCATGCGCGATCTTATACGGCGGATCCATATAGATGATATCAAACTTCTCGCCCTTTTGGCCGAGTTCCTCGAGCGCCTGAGTCGCACTCCTCTTCATGACCCTGACCGTCGGATCGTCCCTGTCGATCCTGACCTTCTCCAGATTCTTCGTAATGATCGATATCGCAGGTCCGCCCTTATCTACCAGTACGGCACACTCGGCTCCGCGGCTTATCGCCTCGATACCCATCTGACCTGTACCTGAGAAGATGTCCAAAAATCTGCTGCCGGGCACATCCGCCTGTATCATGGAAAAAACGGCTTCTTTAACCTTATCCGTTGTAGGTCTTGTATTATCGCCCTTCGGAGCTGCCAGAACGGCTCCCCTGAAGCGACCTGTTATGACTCTAGGCATATATGTCCCCTTTAAGCTCTTAATATCTCGAGATTAGGATAGCGCAAATCCATCTGTCTTTCAATTGCAGCCGCGCAGGCTTTGGACTCGTCGTCATCCTTTGCGAAGAGTTCAGCCATATGATCTCTGAGGATGACTGATTTCTCGGCATCTTCGAAAACATTTACCGCCTTAAAATCAGGCAAACCGTGCTGTCTGGTACCGAAGAAATCACCGGGACCTCGAAGCTCGAGGTCCTTTTCCGCGAGCGCAAAACCGTCATCCATTGCACACATGGTATTTAAGCGCTCAAGCGCCAGAGGGCTTTTCGATGAAGACGCCAAGATACAGTAAGACTGCTTGTCGCCTCTTCCGACTCGGCCTCTGAGCTGATGGAGCGTCGACAGGCCGAACCTGTCTGCATCCATGATGACCATACATGTGGCATTCGGATTATTTACACCGACCTCAACTACCGTGGTCGATATGAGTATCTTTATCTCGCCGCTCGTGAAGCGGTCCATCACGTCGGTCTTTTCCTTGTCGGACATGGAACCTACCAGGGTACCGGTCGTATAGTTTTTAAGAAGAGCCGAAGATCTTACCTTCTTATCGAGACTTTTAACACTGTTAAGTTCGAGTTTTTCCTCATCAAGTTCCAAAAGACTGTCGTATCGCTCAACTTCACCGTCACCGTCATTATCATCGATCTTAGGCGCTACGATATATGCCTGCTCACCGTCCTTTAATCGGTCGGACAGGAACTTAAATACCTTCGCGAAGATATCTTCCGTAGCCTTGTATGTCTTGATCGTCTTTCTGCCCGCAGGCTTTTGCCTGATGATACTTACCGCCATATCACCATAGACGACCATCGCAAGCGTCCTCGGTATCGGAGTCGCGCTCATTACAAGGTTATGTACCGAATCGATCTCGGAGTTTATATAGGACAAGCTGAGCTTCTCGTTCCTCTGGACAACACCAAATCGCTGCTGTTCATCCGTGATAAACAGCGCAAGATTATAGAACTCGACATCCTTCTGGATCACGGCATGCGTTCCTATTATTACG
>CADCPU010000252.1 GCA_902803365.1 Oscillospiraceae bacterium | reverse complement strand
GAGGTTTACTCCAACACAGGCGGACAGGCTTCCAAGTCCACACCTACAGGTGCTGTTGCTCAGTTCGCTGCAGGCGGTAAGAACATCAAGAAGAAGGATCTCGGCATGATGGCTATGAGCTATGGTTATGTCTATGTTGCACAGTGTGCTATGGGCTCCAACTCCGCTCAGACTATCAAGGCTTTCACAGAGGCTGAGGCTTACCACGGACCTTCCCTCGTAATCTGCTACGCTCCTTGTATCAACCACGGTATCAAGGGCGGCCTTAAGGTTGCACAGTTGAGAGAAAAGGCTGCTGTTGAGTGCGGTTACTGGCACCTCTACAGATTCAATCCTTCTCTCACAGCTGAGGGCAAGAACCCATTCACATTGGATTCTAAGGAGCCTCAGGGTGGCTATGAGGCATTCAATGCATTCCTCATGGCTGAGGTAAGATACAACTCTCTCCTCAAGAAGTATGCACCTGACATCGTAGACGGTCTCTTCAGAAAGAACTACAACGATTCACTCGTTCGTCTTGCTTCTTACAAGAAGATGGCTGCAAACATCGAGTAATTACTTCGATATTAATGCACTGAAAACGGGAGGCTGTCTCTTTTGAGACAGCCTTTCTTATTTTCTGAAAAGGCTATCCGTGTTATAATGCAAGGACTTGAAGAACGAAAAGGACGGAATGTTTATGAATGGCAATACAGGGCGAGATACTCTTCTTTTGACGGATACACCCGTGGAGGATGTCTTCATACGCCAATACATGAGCAGGCTCTCCAAGGACGCCATCTGTCTTTACCTTATGCTCAAGTCATTTGCCGTTTCTTCTTTCAGTGATAAGAAAGCGGAGGATCTGTCACCCCTTTATTCCAAAGAGACTAAGGAAGCTCTTGCCGAGCTCGTAGCGGCGGGCCTTTTGACGCACAATAAGGATAACGAGTTCGTCTTTATCGATCTCAAGAAGGTAGAAGTCGATGCATACTGTTCTGCCAAGATCGCCGCAGGCGGCGCCGACTTAAGTGAACTTGAGATGTCGCCTCTTAAGAAGGAATGCGACATGATGTGCGACAGCATCTCCAAGAACATGTACGGCGGCAAGATGGGATATCTGTTTTACAGGCTCGTCGATCGCTGTCTCTACGAATACGGATTTGAGACTCTGGTCATCTACAAGCTTTTCGAGGTCGCCAGGGATAACAAGAAGCAATATGATTACAAGACCGTCGAGAAGATGGCGGAGGAATGGAATCGCAAGGGATATAAGACCGCAGATAAGCTCGATGCTTTCCTCGAAGAGGACAGAAGGGTCAATGCTCTCATCAGTATGGTCGGACGCCTTACGAGGAAGAGAGTCAACGAGTTTGATATCGAGAGGATCAGGCAGTGGGTCATGTCCGGATTTTCGGACGAGCTTGTCGAGTATGCAATGAGACGCTCGGAGTTTAAGGGCGTGGGCACGAAAAATGCGGATGAGATACTTAAGAATTGGATGCTCGCGGGCGTAAGCACCGTGGATGCGGCCGTCGAATATGAGACGGAACTTCATAATGAGAATGCACGTAAGTATAATAGTAATAAGAGGAAAAAGACTGGATCCAGAAGAAGCGGTAACGAGGCCGGCATAAAGGTTACGGAAGAACAGGCTGAGACAGCGCCTGCTGCCGCTGAAGATGATTTTATCGATATCCTGGATATTTTCGGAGGAAATGATGATGAAGACGATCAGGCAACTGGTGAATGAGACGCGCTCGATGAGGCAGACCGATAAGGAATTGGACAGGGAAGACAGGGTAGATGCTGTCTATCGTGATTTCCCGGGACTTGAGCGCATTGACGAGCAGATCGTCAGAGTCAGGGGCCAGAACCTCATAAGGGTCGCAGAGAAGAAGATCGATGCATTCAGCCTCCCGACCGAGGAAGAAAAGGAACTCGCCGAGAAGAGGCGTGTCTTTATCATGAAGAATAATATCGATCCGGAGTTTGATGAACTCAAGATCGTATGTCCCAAGTGTAAGGACGAGGGATTTATAAGCGGCAAGTACAAGGACGGACATCTCTACAAGGTCTGTGACTGTATGAAGGATGAGCTCGAAGAGGCTTTCGCTCAGGCAGGTCTCGGTTACTATAAGACGATCAATTCGGATACATTTGACACGAAGCATATCGCGTCTTCGGCTGAGAAGAGGACTAATGTCAGGAAGATACTGACAAGGGCTCTCATGGATTTCTGCTATGGCGGAAATGCCGAGACATATATCTATTCCGACGGCGTTCAGACAGGTAAGACTTTCCTTGCTGTCTGGTTCGCGAAAACGGCTATCGAACTCGGCTGCTCTACATTCTACTGCAAGGCGGATGACGTGATCAGCGCCGATGATGAATTCGTTAGTAACCTTAAGGAATGCAAGGTACTTGTCATTGACGATTTCTCGAGCAGAGTGACTGCTGTGAACAAGGCTGCGGCGATCCTGAACAATGTCCTTGATATCAGAAGTTCCGCTGGTCTCATGACCGTATTTGTCACAACTGAGAGCAAGGAAGAGATAATCGCGGAAAGCGACGAGCGCGTTTCCGGCAAACTTGTAGGTGCGGTCAAGCTTTGATATGAAGATCTTGGTAGGAACGGATATAGTTGAGATCGGCAGGTTTTCCAAACACGTAAAGTTTGAGGAAAACGGAAAACTGCCTCATTTTATAACGAGATGCTATACCCCTAAAGAGATAGAATACTGTATGGGAAAGAAGCTCGATAAGGCGAGGCTTGAGAGCCTTGCGGCCAGATTTGCCGCCAAGGAAGCCGTCTCCAAGGCATTGGGAACAGGCATCATGACCAAGTCCATAGGCTTTACCGATATCGAGATAACCAATGATGAAAAAGGAACACCGTTCGTTACGCTCCATAACGAAGCGAAGAGTGAGGCGGAAAGGCTTAACGTTACTTCGATCGCGATAAGCCTCTCGCACGACGGGGATTATGCCATAGCATATTGCTCGATGCTGGCTCAAACGGACGGAGAAAGATAAGGATGAAGTCACGTAAGTACGAATATGATGAGAAGGGGCTCTTCGATAAGGGCAAGAAATCCGGCAAGGTAAGGCACCTTGAGACCCCTGTTGAGCTTCCGGGCATGCCTGAGGAAGATGACGGCGACTATGGTTCTGCAGAAGACCTGAGGGACAAATGGGGCCTTCAGAAGAACGAAGCAACCATAGGAAGGAAGAGGCGCAAGAGACTTTTGAGGCTCGGAATCGCTATCCTGGTCGTATTGATCCTGGCAGTCGGTATCTTCTACGCGCTCCCGAGGATCCTTCCGGGATTCTTCAAAGGCTCCAATATCGAATTGTTCGTGGAAAAACCCGTAGAGCTCATGTATGACGATTCCTACAAGGTCGTTAACTACTATTGTGCGGATCTTATGACTGAGCCTGATCCGAAGTCCATAAGACTTACCCAGGTGCTCTATAATGAGCCGGTAAAGATATTCGGTGAAGCAGCAAACGGTTATTCCTATATCCAGACCGAGGACGGCATACAAGGCTACGTAAAGAGCAGCAAGCTCGTCAGCGAACGCGATTCCGTAGAGCCTGACCTTCATTCATATAAGCTCGTCGTATCCGATACATATAAGAATGTAATGTCTCACGCAAGTAACGGTACGCTCATAACCAAGGTAATGATGAATACGGTCCTTTATGCTGATGTAAAGCGTGACGGTGTTTATCAGGTGGCTCTCCCGAACGGCGACAAGGGCTGGATCGGATCATCAGGTGTTATCGAGCTCGGACCGAGAGAAGACATTGGTCAGGTATCCTGCCGATACTTCGTAAGTTCCGTATTGAGCCAGGCGAATGCCACATATATCCTCAATGGCAATACCCAGAAGGGAATGTCAATAAACGGTCTTGTATACGTCTGTTCAGAGGTAAACGGTGTTCCTATGCCGCGAACGATGCGAGAGCAGGCTGAGATAGGCGAGGAGGTCGTTCTTGACTACGACGTGGTTACGGGTGAGCTCGTACTCGAATCGATAAAGCCGGGCGATCTGGTGTTTTTGAGAAGCCCATATTCGAACGACAACAACATTTATGAGATGGCGGTATGTACCGATACAGGCGTTCTCATGATGGTGTCCAAGGCCCAGACGACCATAAGGCTTCGTAACTTCAAAGCATCCGATGAGATAGCAGACCGCATCATATCAGTCCGAAGGATATTCGAGTGATCAGGGGCTTTGGAGCCCGAAGAGAAAATAAATATTCTTTTAGGCAAAAAAGAGTTGCGTAAAATCCAATCCTATGATATTATCTTTTAGCGTGAAAAAATAACTAGGAGGTGTTTCCATGGCTAAGTGTGAAGTTTGTCAGAAGGATACATTTTTTGG
>CADCPU010000251.1 GCA_902803365.1 Oscillospiraceae bacterium | reverse complement strand
GCGTCCTGAGCGATGTAAACGTCGATGCCGATCTTGGTAGCGAGCATTCTGTCAAGACCATAGAGGAGTGCGCCGCCGCCCGTCATTACGATACCTCTCTGTGAGATATCAGCCATAAGTTCCGGAGGTGTCTTCTCGAGAACTACGTGTACGGCCTCGAAAATAGCGGATACAGGCTCTTCAAGTGCCTCGAGCATCTCAGTGGAAGATACCGTAACAGTTGAAGGAAGACCCGTGATGAGGTTTCTTCCTCTGACATCGAGCGTCAGCTCCTCGTCACGAGGATATGCGCAACCGATCTGTATCTTGAGCATCTCGGCGGTCTTGTCACCGATGAGGATATTGTGCTTACGTCTTACGTGCTTGATGATAGCTTCGTCGAACTTATCGCCTGCAACCTTGAGGGATGCATCAACAACAGGCTCGCAAAGGGAAATAACGGAGATATCTGTCGTACCGCCTCCGATATCAACGATCATGGAACCGCATGCCTTGGTGATATCGATACCTGCACCGATAGCAGCAGCGATAGGCTCACGGATCAGGAATACGTCCTTGGCACCTGCGTGACGGCATGCATTCTCAACAGCCTGCTGCTCGACCGGTGTGATTACCGAAGGAACGCAGACAACGATAGTCGGCTTAAAATATGTAGCTCTGAAACCGCTGCAAACACGACCGATAAAAGCCTTGAGCATAACTTCAGTTGCTCTGAAGTCAGAGATAACGCCCTCACGAAGAGGTCTGATAGCTTCAACGACACCCGGTGTACGACCGAGCATAAGGCTCGCGCTCTCGCCTACTGCGAGGACCTTACCTGTCTTTGTATTAACTGCAACTACTGATGGCTCCTTGAGAACAACGCCCTTTCCGCGGACATAGATTAATACACTACTGGTACCGAGATCGATACCAATTTCCATTCCAAGACCCATTAAATTCACCTCAATATATATAGAACCCCCGCAAAATCAGGGTATTATCCGTTTTAAACATTTTGATTATACATTAGTAAATCAGAAAATCAAACAAAGAAACACTCCGTTTGTTGCACTTTTATATTATAATCATAACATTTTATTTTCATTGTAAGAAAACTGGTGTTATAATGTCTTAGTTTAAAATTTTTTCGAGAGGAACAACAGACATGTCATACTCAGTTGATATCGACCGCAAATGGCAAAAGAAGTGGGAAGAGACAGAACTTTACAAGTTCGATCCGAACAAGAAGGGCGACAAGCTCTACTGCCTCGAGATGTTCTCCTACCCGTCAGGTGCCAACCTCCATTTGGGTCATTGGTATAATTACTCCCTGACCGATTCATGGTCAAGATTCAAGAGAATGCAGGGCTTTAACGTATTCCATCCGATGGGATTCGACGCTTTCGGACTTCCTGCAGAAAACTACGCAATCAAGACAGGTATCCACCCGCAGGATTCCACACTCAAGAATATCGCAACAATGGAAAAGCAGCTCAAGGAAATGGGCGCTACTTTCGATTGGAACTACGAGCTCGCTACTTGTATGCCTGAGTACTACAAGTGGAACCAGTGGCTCTTCACAAAGCTTTACGAGAACAACCTCGCATACAGAAAGAACGCACTCGTTAACTGGTGCCCTAAGTGCCAGACGGTTCTTGCAAACGAGCAGGTAATCGACGGTAAGTGCGAGCGTTGCGACAGCGAGATCGAGCGTAAGAACATGACACAGTGGTTCTTCGCCATCACAAAGTACGCACAGGAACTCCTCGACTGCCTCCCTCAGCTCGATTGGCCTGAGAAGACAAAGAAGATCCAGACAAACTGGATCGGCAGATCAGAAGGTTCCGAAGTATCCTTCTTCTGCGAGAAGGACGGAGAGCAGCTCAAGGACGAGAACGGCGATCCTCTGAAGCTCACGGTATTTACAACTCGTGCCGATACGTTCATGGGTGTTACATATGTTGTAGTCGCACCTGAGTCTGAGATCTGCACAAAGCTCACAACTGAAGCTCAGAAAGCTGCAGTTGAAGAATACAAGGCATTCACAGCTAAGGCTTCCGATATCGACCGTATGTCCACAACACGTGAGAAGACAGGTGTATTCACAGGAAGCTACGCTATCCACCCTCTTAACGGTAAGAAGGTTCCGATCTGGGCATCCGACTACGTAATCGCAGGTTACGGTACGGGCGTCGTTATGGCGGTTCCTGCTCACGACGAGCGTGACTTCGAGTTCGCTACAAAGTTCGGTCTCGATATCATCCGCGTTGTTGCGTCCAAGGAGGGCGTTGAAGACGAGCTCCCTTACTGCGAAAAGAAGGGCGTCCTCGTTAACTCCGGTGAATTCGACGGCATCGAGATGCACAAGGCAATCGACGCCATCGTTAACAAGCTCGCTACAATGGATATGGGTTCCAAGAAGGTCAACTACAGACTCCGTGACTGGCTCATCTCCCGTCAGAGATATTGGGGTACACCTATCCCTATGATCCACTGCCCTTCATGTGGCATCGTACCTGTTCCTGAGAAGGATCTTCCTGTCCTCCTCCCTTACGATGTTGAGTTCAAGCCGGACGGCGAGAGCCCTCTTGCAAAGTGCGAGAGTTTCATGAACTGCAAGTGCCCTAAGTGCGGCGGCGACGCTAAGCGCGATCCTGACACGATGGATACTTTCGTAGACTCATCCTGGTATGAGCTCCGTTATCCTGATAACAAGAACAGCGACGAGATCTTCAATAAGGATCTCATCAACAAGATGTGCCCTGTAGACAAGTACGTCGGCGGACCTGAGCACGCAGCAATGCACCTCCTCTATTCCCGATTCATCTGCAAGGCAATGCGCGATATGGGTCTTTTAAACTTCGACGAGCCATTCAAGAGCCTCGTTCACCAGGGTATCATCCTCGGACCTGACGGCAACAGAATGAGTAAGTCCAGAGGCAACACAGTCGCACCTGACGAGTATGTTGCAAAGTACGGTTCCGATGTATTCAGAACATACCTCGCATTCGGCTTCGCTTACACAGAGGGCGGTCCTTGGAGCGACACGGGTCTCCAGGCTATCGTCAAGTTCGTTAACCGTGTTGAGCGTTTGGCTGACGACATCAAGGACATCAAGGACGCTTACGATCCTTCCTCCCTCACTAAGGAAGACAAGGATCTTAACTACGTATTGAACTACACGATCAAGGCAGTTACAGCCGACACAGACCGTTTCCAGTTCAACACATCTATCGCTCGTATGATGGAGCTCATCAATGCAGTATCCAAGTACCAGCAGTCCGGCAACGTTAACAAGGGATTCCTCCGCCACACGGTAGAGACACTCCTCTTGCTCTACGCTCCATACGCTCCTCACTTCACAGAAGAGCAATGGGAGAAGATCGGCAACGGCTATTCCATCTTCAATCAGGAGTGGCCTGCATTCGATGAGTCCGCACTCGTTAAGGACACCATCGAGATCGCAGTTCAGATCAACGGTAAGGTCTCCTTCAAGGTAGACATCCCTTCCGAAGCAGATCAGGCTGCAGTCGAGGAACTCGTTAAGGGCGATGCACGTCTCGCTGATGCACTCGCAGGCAGAAACATCGTCAAGTTCATCTACGTTAAGGGCAGACTTGCAAACATCGTTGCAAAGTAATATTCCTTTAAAGCAAAAACAAAGGCCTGTCGACTTTTTAAGTGAAGTCGGCAGGCTTTTTTGTTGTTGCTTAATCTTCGCGTATTCTTCCAAAACTCAATCTGCTATTCTCATATCAAAAAGAGTAATTCCTTCCTTACTCTTCCCTTCCTTTTCAGCCTTCAACACCTTGAAATAATAATCCGTTACAGCCTCAACAAACCAACGCTGCTTTTCTGTAGCACGGGCATAGGAGACTCCATATTTGTGACATACATCAAAGAAAATATCGTAGTACTTCTCTGAATCGTCTGAATCAGAATGAGTAAAATACCATTTTGCATTTGATGCTTTATTTTCCATTTTCATTCCCTCCAAGAGCATTCTACTGTTATAAGTATAATACCATGCCACAATATCATATGTTGCACATCTCTTCTTTTCCCGCTAG
>CADCPU010000250.1 GCA_902803365.1 Oscillospiraceae bacterium | reverse complement strand
AAGCATGCTTAATATCCTTAAACTTAAACTGAGGATCGGCGCTATCAAGCAGAGTGGAATTAAGCACGATATGTATATTACCCACAACATAAGTGCTATTTGCAAGACTCTGCATATCCTTCGCTTTGTACTTGCTGCCAATGTAAGTCACATTCCCCGGGTATCCCACTTTTACGGTAGCATTTAATTCTGTGTTATTTATCAGATTGATCCAATTTAAGGTAATGTTCGTCACGCTATCCGGAACCGGAACAGGAACCGGAACAGGCTCTGTACCATTATCGTGGATCGTGTCATTGTCAGGGATCGTGCCATTGCCACCGCTTGTTCCATTAACCACGGTAAGCAGCAGGCTGGCGTTACCCATTGTATCTTCTGACTGATAGAATGCGGTTATGTTGGTAACACCCAATCCTACCGGATGAACCAGACCTTCGTCATCCACCATAGCAACTGACGTATTACTGCTCTCAAAACTCCATTCACCTTCATACATTCCGGGGTTTTCCGCGGTTACATTGAGGATAAAATCGGGATCCCCCAGTTTAACCTGTAACTTATCACCCTGGGCTATAGACACAATGGCGTCTTCGTAAGATTCTTTACCCTTGACAGGAAGTGTGAACTGTTTTTCACAGGAAGAATTCATACATTCTCCTGTTGGGCAGTTATAATCCACTCCGAAGACATAATCGCCATCCGGGATTTCCGAGACATTGATGAAGCCCCAGTAACTCATCTGTTCCCATGACTCCAGAGTGCTCATATTCCAAGACTCCAAAGCTGTCTTTTCCGTGCCCGATACAGGTCGGTACCAGGTCGATAAGGTACCGTTTTTCGCAGGGGTAATGGATATAAAACGCGCATAAAGCGTATCATCATCGGGACCGGGCTCCATATCCGTGTATGTATATCCTTCAGGTCCTACCAGAACCCCCTCCTTACTGCTTTCTTCCAAAGGAGTGGTAAAATTCAGGTATTTACCGCTGTCGCAGGTATACTCTGCAGAGAAGTAGTAATATCCGGGATCAAGGGTTTTATTCAGATCCGTTATATATATTTCACAATCATCATAACCTTCCAGATCCGTGGTATTAAACAGTTTTTTCTCATCGCTGCCGGCCTTGGTGTAATATACCGCGATCTTACCCTCCGTCACATTTTCTATTGGAGAATAAAGATAAACACCAACAGCATTTGACTCTCCAGAAGAAGGATAACAGTATACGCTCACATATCCCTTAGGATATATCGCGTAACTGTCAGTAGAATAACTGGTAGTAGCATCAGAAGTAAATTTCATACTCACAAAATTAGATTTACCTGCATCGTTTATTGTCACATTGAAAAAGCCCTGGCTGTCGGTAACGACATCATCATACTTTTTACCATTCACAAAAACATGAATAACTTCATTTGCAAGACACGGACCGGTGAAATCGCTGTTATTCATTAAAGTTCCGTTCGCCGCTGTATTATATACCCACGTAATTGCTCTATATGTGAATGTATCACCCAGTACTGCACTTGAGGTCCTGTTTACAGTAGCATTTCCGTAATGATCCAGATTACAGCCTATCCGACCCTTGTCATAAGAGCGTGTCAGCAGCTCATTCCCCATAGGATCGGTGATCGTGACACTGTAACTATTCTTACCCTGATCTATGGTACCGTTAACCCCTCCGTAATAGCAGTTTATATAATTGCCATATCGCCATTCAGGATTATAATCTATACCAAACGAAGAATTGCTGAGGGTAATATTCTCACCGATACAGCCAAAAATATCACCAACGCCAAGGCGTTTACTCTTACTGTAATCATAATATATTACAGTACCATCACTAAAAGCCTGTGAAGCCGCAAATACCATAAAGGCTATCGAAGTATCATTATTCTTTGCCCTGTCCATGTTAATGAGTGTCCAGTCATAGACTCCCTCACCTGAGCCTCTTACCAGGATGGAAGGCTTAGTGGAAAGAGGTCCGTTGTCCCTGGCCTCATCCACGGTACCTCCGTACCAGTTTCCTCCGATAAAATTAGAAATATATGCCTTTTCATCTACTTCATCCAGCACGATCTCGGGCTGGGTATTTTTAAGAAATACGCTGTCTTTGATCTCATCGTATTCCGTACCTACATATTCCCTATAGACAGCTCCACCCGCCTCAGAATCCGTAACCTTATTATCTATAAAGCTACACTTATCTACGATATATAGCCCATCGTTAGATTCATCATCTATGATACTGTCATAAATGGCGCCACCCTTCTGAGCAGTATTGTTCACAAATACACACTCTTTCACCTTCATGTAGTTTCCCGTACAGTTTACCATTATAGCTCCGCCGTAGGATTCCCCCGCATTGTACTCACCTTCGAGGCTTCCTACATTATCCATAAAGGAACTATTCGTCACCATAATAGAACCGTTTGATCCAAGATAGATAGCTCCGCCTCCGGCCTGAGCGCCGTTATTCTTAAAGGTGCAGTTCTCAATACTGATCTCATCATAACTTCCGGAAGAACAGATCGCTCCTCCATAGACGCCTGTATTGTTTTCAAAGGTACAGTTATAGAGAGACAATTCAAAGCCATCTTCACTAAATTCATCAAACAGAACGCTGTCCTCAAAATTCACAAATCTGGCGTTAAAGATCTCAACCGATTCAAATGCAGAACACAGATCTTTCAGATTTTTCCTATCGATATTCTGACCTGAAAGAGCGGGGTCCTTAGTTCCCCTGAAGGCATAACCTCTCGCATCGATCATCACACTGCCCTCACGCTCGTCAACATCCGGAACGATTCCGTTATCGACAAAGACATCCTCTGTCAGATACACACTGTAATAGCTTTCACCATCGTCAATGGCCTCACATATCTGCTTATGCAGGCCAGTATACGTGGAATTCTCATATGCTTCGCCCGAATCAAAATACATTGATCCTATTCCTTCGCCGGCGATATCTTCTTCAACCAGGGCATCCTTATCCGCCTTTTCATCACTGGACACTACTGCATCCTCAGACTCGCCCTCTTTTTCACCGACGCCGTTCACATCCATAATCTCGGCATCAGCATCTTCCCCAAATGCAGCCTCATCATATGAAACTTCATCCGCAACGCCAGCCCCACTTCCGAGCGTCAGCGCAGGATACTCCTCGGCGCACACGGTAAAGGCCATGCAGTAAGAAAACAGATAAAAGCACAGCCCGAACCTGGTCAGCCTTTTTAAGATCTTTCCCTTTAACATAGCTCGTCCTCCTTGATGATCATTCTTCACCTGATATCAACATAAAATATTCTATAAAAAACACACTAAATAATTCTGTTATTACGACAATTAACAATTCTAACATCTTTTCCGGTAAAAGACAACAAAGCCGACTTAAAAGGACATGAAAAGGGACGGTCCAAAACCGGACCGTCCCTTGATATCAAAGACTGCTGATAACGATCATTTCACATTTAACGGTATTAAATAAGTATTCTTATAATCACCGGTGCCTTTGATCGTTATACTATCAGTGCCCATCTCATAGGTAAAATTCTTTTTAGCTTTAAGGTTATACTTAAATCCGTTTGCGTTAAGCGAAACCTTCTTAACCTTTGCGCCCTTCTTATCCGTTTCATAGGTGACATCCTTAGCCTGGGCCAGATCCACCTGCTCTAATGTAAACTCCATGGGATGCCTCTTAAGTTCTTTGTTTGCAGCATTAATCTGCCCTTTTATGCCCTTATCTATGCCCTTATTTGCCTTGAGCTTAACCGTAACGGACGCCTTCTTACCGGTCACCGCGGTAGAATGTTTAGCATTCTTAAACTTAAACTGAGGTACTGCATACTTAAGCAATGACGAATTAAACTGTATGGACACTGCTCCTACGGTATAAATGTTATCAGAACCCGTCTTTACATCTGCAGCTTTATACTTGCAGTCGGTATAGGTAGTATTCTGCGTATACGCCATATCTACAGTCACATTCATCTCAGGTAAAGAGATAGGCTCAACCTTTGTCAGCACAATACCGCTTGTACCGTTCTCAACGGGAACAGGCTCTGTACCATTATCAGGAATCGTTCCATTATCGGGTATCGTTCCATTATCGGGTATCGTTCCATTGTCAGGTATTGTACCATTGCCGCTGCCTGATCCGTTGACAACTGTAAGAAGCAAGGATGCACTTCCTTCTGTTTTATAGGACTCATATGTCGCCGTAATGTTTGTAACACCTGCTGCCAGAGGCATTACAAATCCATTCTCATCAATTGTAGCCACAGAGGAATTGCTGCTTTCAAATATCCATTCGCCACCTGGGCCAGAATACTTCACAGATGCGTTGAGATAAAAGCCCTCGTCTCCCACTTTCATCTGCATGCTTGAGCCCTGTGCAATGGACACACCGGCATCTTGCGTATATGGACTTGAAACAGGGATCGAAACCAGCTTCTCATAAGTACAATTCATATTCTCCCCTGATGAACTGTTATAATTGACCGTAAATATGTAATCTCCGTCAGGGATTGAAGAAACACTCAGATCACCCCAGAAATTATTT
>CADCPU010000249.1 GCA_902803365.1 Oscillospiraceae bacterium | reverse complement strand
GGTTCACGGAATGAGCCAGCGCGGCGGTTCCGTTATCACATATGTAAAGATCGGTAAGGAAGTTCATTCTCCTATCGTTGAGCCGGGTACGGCAGACTTCGTTCTTTCCTTTGAGGAAGTCGAGGCAGTCCGTTGGGCATCTCTTCTTAAGAAGGACGGCGTCATGATCGTTAACTCACAGAAGATCAAATCACTTCCTGTTCTTCTCGGAGCAGTTCAGTATCCTTCCGACATCAAGGCTTCTCTTGATAACGGTGCTATCGGCGATACAAAGATCATCGAGATCGACGCTTTGGGCGCAGCTCTTGACTGCGGTACATCCAAGGCTACAAACATCGTAATGCTCGGAGCACTTTCCAAGTACTTCGGTATCGACGACAAGATCTGGCAGGAGTCCATCGAGGAGGCTTTCGCTTCCAAGCCTAAGACGATCCCTCTTAACCTTGAGGCATTCTCCAAGGGCAAGAGCCTTGCTTAAGACTTAAAGGTTGTATTTTTCAGGTCCCCGTTGCCTTCTGGCGGCGGGGATCTTTTTGCGTTTTTTTCTTTGCAGCGGATCTGCATGCGGATGTAAACATTTAGTGTATATCTGCGGATATTCAACATTTAAGAATCAAAACGTTATATAATTATCAATATAACGTGCGTTTTTGGAGGGGGACTTATGAACTTCGATGAATTATTGAAGAACTATAAGGCAAAGACATGCATTATTTCAGTTGAACGTTTTTCAGAGAATGATTACGGAAATATAAAGGTCGTGGCGGGCAATCAGGCCCACTGCGATGATATTGCCCACATAACGGGTCATCCGTTTGTTCCGGGCTGTCCGTACGAGATGTGTTTCCCGAAGAATCTGAACTTCGAAGATTTTTGCTTCAGGTGTGCGTTCGGAGCGCAGCCTCTTCATACATACGTAAGCTTGTATGAGATGGGCCTCTGGCTCAATATGTTCCTGATCCCGTTCGAGTCTGAGGAGGAGAATATCGGTTATTGCATCTATACTTATGACGTTACTCCGCAGGCTGATACCAAGCAGATGTCGGATGTATCGATGGATGTTTCCACCAAGGTCCTTGAGACCTGCATCAAGTTCAGGGGCTCGACCGATTTTGAAAAGACGATAAACGAAGTTATCCATGATATCCGTGAGATCTGTGAGTCCGAGCATTGCTGTATCTTGATGCTGGATAAGGACGAGAAGAAGTGTTATCCGCTCGCAGAAGCTCTTATGGAGGGTTCCGAAGGTACTTATGTCTCGGAATATATTGATGATGACTTCTATGTAATGGCCGAAAACTGGGTCAATACGCTTCAGGGAAGTACATGTATCATCGCGAAGGATGAGCGTGATATGGAAAAACTCAAGGAAGTCGATCCGGTATGGTACGATTCGCTTAAGGAAGCAAAGGTCAACAGTATAGTTTTGTTCCCTCTCAAGCATGGCGAAGAGTTCCTCGGTTACATTTGGGCATCGAACTTCAATGTGGAGAATACGGTTAAGATCAAGGAGGCTCTTGAGCTTTCAACGTTCTTCATTGCTTCCGAGATCTCCAACTATCGCCTTATGAAGAGGATGGAGATCTTAAGTTCCATCGATCTTTTGACGGGCATCAAGAACAGAAATATCATGAATAACAGGATCGACCGCGTCATCGCGGGCAAGGATACGCTCAGGGAGCCTTATGCGATCGTTTTCGCTGACCTTAACGGATTAAAGCGCGTTAACGATACCGAAGGTCATAACAGCGGTGACGAGATGATCAGGGAAGCCGCATCGATCATACAGAGCGTTTTCTTTGACAGCGAAGTCTACCGCGCGGGCGGCGATGAATTTATGGTCATCTCCTGCGGAATATCGAAGGAAGAAGTCGAAAAGAGGGTAGAGGACCTTCGTTCAAGAGCAGCGAAGTCAAACAATGTAAGGATGGCTGTAGGACTTGCGACAAGTGAAGAGGAAGAAGATATCCTCAAGGCGATGAGAGCCGCTGACAAGAATATGTATGAGGACAAGGATGCCTACTATTGGGCGCATCCTGAACTTAAGTATCGTTGACAGGTATGAGAATAGACGGATAACAGAATGCCCCGTGTAACACTGAAGTTACAACGGGGCATCCTTATGTGTGGTTGATTATAAACTTACTTATCGGCGATCTCTGCGGGATTGACTGTCGGAGCGCTCTCTTCCATAGAAGTCCTGGAGTGCTTCTTGGTGCGCTTTTCGACATACATGATCTTGTCTGCCTTGGTGATGCTCTCCATGAGAAGATCCCAGCTTGGTACTTCGCATGTTCCGACGCTGGCGCTTACCGTATACTCGGCATTGCTCGTTTTGTTGAACTCCTTGATCTCGTTCCTGAACTTGCGTATGAATTGTCCGACTCTCGCAGTGTTATCAAGTACGAGAATCGCGGAGAATTCGTCACCGCCCATTCTTGCACCGAATTCATTCGGCTGAAGGGCTCTCTCGAGACAACTTGCCGTAGCTTTGAGAGCTTCGTCACCTGACGGATGTCCGAGGTTGTCGTTGATCCACTTAAGGCCGTCCATATCGATACTTACAACGGCGATTCCGTGTTTTTCAAACAAGCCGTTCTTGAATACCTTGGAGATGTTTTCCTCAAAACCTCTGCGGTTATAAAGTCCCGTGAGAGAATCCTTGACATAAAGATCCATGATGTCATTTGCTTCGGAGAGCTTTGTGTAGAGATTGAGACGGTTGAGTGTCTGTCCCATGAGCGTTAAGACGAATTCGAGCTTTTCATCGATGAAGAACATTGAATCCGGATCGAGAGTCAATGCCGCGTGTCCGTACACTTCACTCTTGAAGAAGATCGGGAGGAATACCCGTAGTCCCGGCTTTTTCATATCATACTCCTTGGGGAGCAGAGCGTGGAGAGGGAATTTTGCGGATGATATCGAGCAGGAATCTTTATTGCAATATCCCTTGAGGAAGTTGTCGTTCTCACCGTGTCTGCATAGAAATACTTCGCTGCAGACCTTGGTGTCTCTGAGATTCATCAATGTGAGCTTGGAACAGTCTTCGAAGTTAAGAATGTCACCATATTCAGAACACATCAGCACGAAGGCTCTTGTATTATCGTAATAGTTGCGCTGGATGGCATCGAGCTTCCTGTGCATCTCGTTTACGTCCTGCTTGTTGATCTCGTCGTTTGAACTTTCTCTTAATATCAGGCGGCCCGGAACGGTTACGTTCATATCGAATGTCTCACCTGCGAGTACTCTTTCAAGACAATCGATCGCTGCGTTGGCGAGCGTCGTCTCCGGAATATCCGATGTTGTGAGTGAAGGGACATGGATCGCTGAAGCCTCGATGTTATCGATACCGGTGATCATCGTGTCATCAGGTATGGTATAACCTCTCTTCTGGAGTTCATCCATAAGAGCGATGGCCATATAGTCGTTGGAACAGATGATGGCCTTGGGTAAGGTGCCGTCCGGTTTGGTAAAGAAATCGGCTGTCTCAGGTCCCTGGTTAGTCCAATAGTTGCCGTGGAAGATCATCTCTTCTCTTATTGGAAGTCCCGCTTCTTCCATTGCGTCTTCAAAACCTGCTCGTCTTTCCTGGGAATCCTTTAAATCGTCGCGTCCCGTTACAAAGCCGATATCATCGCAACCGACCTTTCCGATCACATATTTGGATATATCATACATAATGCTCCTGTTATCAGGAACGATGCTGTAGAAACCCGGCTCGTCAACACGGATACTGACCGTCGGAGGAAGGTTAGGCGTGGCGATAAGTCGATCGAGAAGGACTTTGTTAAGTCCTGCGTGATTGAGAGTGTCCGAGCAGATGATGATGCCGTCATAGTTTTCGAACTTAGGAAGGGCAAGGATGCTTCTTAATCCCTCACTGTGCAATGGGTTCTCGCTCGGAACCGAGCAGTTTCCGAAAAGATCGATCGTATGACCTTTCTCGATAGCCTTTGCCTGAAGTGTCAGGATTATCGATGCCGAATAGTCTCGATACATATCTCCGACAAATGCACATATTTTCATGCTCTTCACCTCTTATACCAATGTCTGTAAAACTAATATATACATTATAAAGCCTTTTTGATGTTTTGGGGGGTGAGTATCTGATATATTTACAAAAAATCTACATCAAGTCCGAAAGTTCCGTCAAAGCTGATATCGAAGTAACGCCTTCAGGTACTTCCTTACCTTTGCGGTTGAGCCAGAAGGCTTTGATGCCGCAATTCGCAGCTCCTTCGACATCACTTGAGAGAGAATCGCCCGAGTGGATGACTTCGTTCGGTTTCAGACCGTATTTGGATAGTGCGAGCTCAAATATCTCCGGGCGCGGTTTATAAGATTTTGCATCTTCGCTCGTGATTATGCCCGCGACCTTGAGCCCGTGGTATTCGACGGCCTTGTTTATGTCGTCGATGTCGATGTTGGATATTATGTAGACGGGAAGAGGACAGTTCTCGATGAACTCCTTTGCATCCTCGAATATCTCAGGCTTTCTCCAGTGAGCAAAAAGATAATCGCTCAAGGATTTGGAATCTGCCGCCGAACCGAAGTGTTCTATCGTTTCCTTAAGGCACTCCATCTCGATCGCACGCTGCGTCTTGAAGGTCTCACCGTGGCATTCGGCGCACTCCTTGAGAAATCCGTGCCACCAGTGCATGCCGATCTCGTCGGGGTTCTTGGTGGCAGAAGTCTTCATGATGTCGCCTACGACCTTTACGATTGCAACGCCGTCTTCGTGTACGACCGTTCCGTAGAAATCCAGAAATACTGCTTTTATCATATTCTCTCCAATGTGTTGTTCCTTAGTGTAATATCGCCTTGAGCTTTTCGTCGCTCGTCAAAAGTGCCTTCGCGAGTTCGCGGTACTTTTCTTCATGCAGATAAGTGTGGCGATGAGGCTTTATCTGCGGTGCCATATCGATCGCTTCCGCAAAGTCCGAGACCTTGAGATCGAGCGTAGCACAATAGTCCCAGAATCCCGTCTTCGTAAAGATCGTGTCGACTCTCTTCCATCTGTGGTCGCAGATCTTGCACATGATATATGTCGCGATACCGACCTGTATGCCGTGCAGCTGCGGATGCTCGAGCAGCTGGTCGAGCGCATGCGAGATAAGATGTTCGCTGCCGCTCGTCGGTGCGGAAGATCCCGCGATCTCGTTTGCGATGCCGCTCATCGCGAGGGAGTCGAGGAGCTCTTTTAAGAAGAGGTCTTCTTCGATCGATTCAAATGGTGTCCTTACAAATGAGTTGACGGCCTTCTTGGCGATCATGAACGCGAAGTCGTTTACTTCGTCGTAGCCCATGTCTTCCTCGTGCTGCCAGTCGTATGTGGACGAGATCTTTGCGACCATGTCGCCTACGCCGGAGTAGAGGAATCTTACAGGTGCGCTCTTGATGACGTCTGTATCAACGAGGATGCCGTATGCAAGTTTTGCAGGGAGGGACTTCCTGTGACCGTATACCGTAAGAGAAGCGGATGAGCTCGAGAATCCGTCGGATGAAGAACTCGTCGGAACGCTTATGAACGGGATCCTTAAGATGTAGCCGATGTACTTGGCAGCATCGATGACCTTGCCGCCGCCCATGCCGATGATGGCCTGTGTCTTGTTCGGGAGCTCGAAAGCGAGGTTCGTTATGTCGTTAAAGTCGACCGTGTCCATCTCCTGATGGTGCAGGATCTTAACGCCCGCGTTCTCGCAGGATCTAAAGACCGTATCGCCGAACATTGCGATCAGGCCGTTGCCGAAAAGGATCGTGACCTGTGTGATACCGGCATCCTTCAGAAAGTCGCCGATATGTGCTGTTACGCCTCGTTCTATCTTAAGTATCGAAGGGATTGAGATCTCGGATTTGGACATAGTATAAACCTCCTTTTTTGATCAGCCGATAACTTCCGGCACGACCTTTGTTAATTCGTCAAATGACATGATATAAGGGACCTCGGCATCGATCGAGCCGAATCCGTACTTTGCGTGGATGAACGGGAAGCCCGCTTTGACAGTGGCTTCGTAGTCGCTCTGGATATCACCGACGTAGCAAGCCTTTGTAAGCTTGTTGCGCTCTGCGATGAGCCTGATGTTCTCGTCTTTCTGGAGGAAATTGTTGCCGTAGCATTCAATATCCTCGACGAGGTCATCGGGTGTGCCGTACTTGATACCGTAGTAGCCCAGGAAAGCTTCGATATAGCCTGCCTGACAGTTGCTGACGATATAGATGTGGTAACCTGCTTTTTTGAGCTCGGCCCAGGTCTCAACAACACCGTCATACAGGATGCCGCCGTGTTCACTTAAGTATTCGTTCTCGTAGTTTTCGCAGGCGAAGCGGAGTTCGTCGCGTTCCTTACCCTTTTTTGTATAGGTGAAAAGAGTGTCGGCAATGACGTCCATGGGCTTACCCATTACGCTCTGGATGTCTTCTCTCGTTACCGTCTTATCGGTGAAGCCTGCCTCGTGGACCTTGACCGTCCAGGATGCGGCAACGTTTTCCGAGGAATCCCAGACAGTGCCGTCCATATCAAAGATTATGCCTTTTTTCGTGCGCATATTATCCTCCTCATTTAAGGATTTTTTACTCTAATATAATAACATAAGGAATGTGATACAATGTTCAATGTAATGCGGCAAAAGTCGCGGGGGGAGAGTAAGTAAGGTTTTATGAAGCGCATATACAGGGGAACGAGAAATTTCTTTATCGTTATGTATTCTCTTATCGTCCTGTTTACTCTCGTGCTCTGCATATTCTTTTTCAATATCTACAGGAAGAATACCCCTATGAGTTCCAAGGGCGAAGAATACGATAAGTACTATGTGCTCATCAGTGATGACAGCGATTCGGATTTTTGGAATAAGCTCTGCTGGGGAGCAACTGAATACGGTCTTCAGAACAGGATATGTGTCAAAAATCTCGGAGATGATTTCAGCGAAGATTATAATGCCGAGCAACTGATGAGGATCGCCATCGCATCCAAGGTCGACGGCATAATAGTAGATGCCAACGACTCCGATGAGATGAAAGATCTCATAAACGAAGCCCAAAAGTCAGGTATCCCCGTCGTTACCACGCGTAATGACTGTGCCAACAGCAACAGGATCAGCTATGTCGGTATCGTAAACTATAACCTCGGCAAAAAGATCGGCATCCTCATAAACGGTATCATCAAGAATGCTCCGGGGGTGCTCGAAGGAAAAGACGATATCAATGTCGTTGTTCTTATGGATTCTGCTCCTACGGCGGATCAATCGCTCATCTTCTCGGGTGTTCAGGAGAGGCTTCGTGAAGATTCCGACGGCGGCAAGAATATAACAACTACGGCGGTCAATGTAAACGATTCCAATACCTTCTCGGTTGAGGAATCCGTAAGAGAACTTTTCGTATCGGGCGATTCACCCGACATCATAGCGTGCCTTACCGAGAACGAGACAAACTTTGCTGCTCAGGCGGCACTTGATTATAACAAGGTAGGCGATGTCAGGATAATCGGATACTATGATTCATTGCCTATCCTCAAGAGTATCGATCGAGGCATCGTCGATTGCTCTATCAGAATAGATGCGAAGAACATGGGCGTAACATGCGTTGATGTACTCATCAGGTATTCGGAGACGGGTTATCTCAACCAGTTCAATACCGTAGGTATCGACGTCATAAACAAGAGCAACGTTGCTTTTTATCTGGAGGCGGAAAATGAGAACGAGATTCAGTGATCTGCCTTTGCAGTGGAAGATAACGTTTATATATGTTCTGTCGAGCTTTATGATCCTCGCAGTCAACTTGAGTATCCTCATCGGTATCAATACGATGTCTTCAAGGCTCGAGTCCACATACGAGACGAACCTCTATCTCAATGATATGGGAGCGGCGCTCTCCGATGTCCAGGAGGCACTGACGGAATTCCTGAGCGTCAAGAGTTCCGATACGCTGGAGGACTACTACAGGACCGAGCAGGATTTCAGGTGGTATATAGATCAGCTCAGTGATGAGCAGACCACCGCTGCTTATGACGTAATGCAGAGAAATATAAGGAACATGTCGGAGGAATATCTTGAGACGGCTACTCAGACGATCGATGCCAAGAGAAGCCGTAATGTAGAAAAATACAGGGTCAGATATGAAAACGCGACAGAGCTCTATGATTATCTCGAGTCTTATATCACCAGTCTCAATACAAGACAGTTTGAGGAGAATTCAAAGACTTACGGCATGCTTTCGAAAAGCTTGAGTACGATGGAGAATTTCTCGATCCTCATCATGATCGTCTTTATCGTCGTAAACTCCGTAATGATCATCAACTACACGGGAACTCTTACCAAACCTCTTAAGAATCTCGCAAAGTCAGCTGATGCGATCGCGAAAGGTGATTTTGACACGAGTCTTCCGGAGGCGCCCGGCAAGGACGAGATCGGTGTCGTTACCACGGCGTTCAACAAGATGGTCATAAGCATCAGGGATTATATCGCCCAGATCAAGGAGAACATGGAACTTGAGCGCAAGCATAAGGAGAAGGAGCTTCTCATGGAGACTCACCTTAAGGATGCCCAGCTCAAGTATCTGCAGGCGCAGATCAATCCTCACTTCCTGTTCAATACTCTTAATGCGGGTGCGCAGCTCGCGATGCTCGAGGGGGCAGACCGAACATATGAGTTCGTTCAGAATATGTCCGAGTTTTTCAGGTATAATGTCAAGCAGAGTGATAAGGTCATAACGCTTAAGGATGAGATAACACTCGTAGATCACTATATCTATATCATCAATGTGCGTTTCTCGGGAGACATTGCTTATGAGAAGAATGTCGATGAGGCGCTTTTGAACGTAAAGATCCCGAGTATGATCCTTCAGCCTATAGTCGAAAATGCCGTTAATCACGGTATCAGAAATATGGAAGGCAAGGGGCGTATAACCCTGAGCGTCAAGCGTATCGAAGATACGGTCCTTGTAAGTATCAAGGACAACGGAGTCGGAATGACCCCTGAGAGGATAAGGCAGGTCCTCGAAGGAGATATCGACCCCGAGCAGTCTTCGTCAATGGATTCGAACGGTGTCGGACTCGATAACGTCATTAACAGGCTTAAGATGTTCCTTGATACCGATGATGTCCTCAGTATCGTAAGTGAGGGCGAAGGAACGGGAACGGAATTTGTAATCTATCTGCCATTCGAGGAGTCGAGCGATGTATAAGATAATGTTGGCGGACGATGAGGGTATCGTCATTGATTCGTTAAAGTTCATAATAGAGAAAGAATTCGGAGACGATTGTATCGTTGAGACAGCGAAAACGGGACGAGGTGCCGTTGAGCTTGCCGAGTCTTTTTCGCCTGACATAATCGTCATGGATATCATGATGCCGGGTATCAACGGCATCGAAGCCATGAAGGAGATCCGTAAGTTCAATACCAAGGCGATCTATATCGTCATGTCTGCTTACGATAAGTTTGACTATGCACAGGAATCCATCGCGCTCAATGTTCTCGAATATGTAACCAAGCCTATGGAGAAGAGCAAGATAATCGCGATCCTCAGAAAGGCCATGGGCGAGATCGACAGCCAGAGGAAGAGAAGGAGCGACGACCTGATGGTCAAGGAAAAACTCGAGATCATCGTTCCTCTTATCGAAAACGGTTTTATATATAACATACTTTTCCAGGAGAAGTTTACGGACGATATCGACAGCTATAAGAGCATCATGGAGATAACCGAGAATATCGGATTTATGATCGCTCTCGTCTGCGGTGACTCTCAGGAAGGTTCTCATATGACGAATGCTCTCGGCAGCTCCTTTAAGCTCGAGAAGCACTATAACGAGATCGTAAGCGAGTTTAAGGCAAGGTTCAAGTGTATCGTCGGTGCGGTCATGTCCAACAAGATCGCGATCCTTGTCCTTAACGATAAGGAAAAGCTCGATTACGATGAACGTAAGAAGATCGTCGATGACGCTCTTGATATAGTTAGGATATTGAAGGTCAAGACCGATACATACTTAAGGCTCGGCATAGGCGGCCCGAGGCAGCTCATGGAACTCCGTGCTTCATATAATGATGCGCTCAGGGCTCTTGCGATGACGACAGACAGCGTTATCCACGTGGATGACCTTCCGATCAGGCTCGAATATGAGACC
>CADCPU010000248.1 GCA_902803365.1 Oscillospiraceae bacterium | reverse complement strand
GCCTGTCGGCTTAAGTTCGCCGCCCGAGCGGATACCGTAGGAAGCGCAGGTGTCTGCCCACTCCTGTGAGAAGATAAAGCCGTTGGCGACCGTAGTTCTGTCCATTGCACCGTTCTTAAGCTGATCGACCCAGTAGTTGAATCCTTCTTCCTCAGGATCGCGTCCGAAGAACGTCTTGTACAGGATAGTTACGAACTCTTCGTTCGTTGTATTGCGGGCATTAAACTCTTCACTGAAGATAAAGCTCTGAGCGACCTCTGCGCCTGTTCTTCTGAAAGCCCAAAGCTCATCAGACCAATATGCGGCGCCCTCTTCTTCAGGTTCACGGTCGAGCACGAATCTGTAGATCCTCTCAACGAATTCGAGAGTCTTTGCCTTTGGATCTGCCGGCTCGGTCGTCTGAGTCTCAGATGTCTGCGGCTCTGAAGCAGGCTTGGAAGAAGTTGCAGGCGCGGACACAGCAGGAGCAGAAGGCTCGTCAACAGTATCATCGTCATCCGTCATGACCATCGTTCCCGGTACCTTAGGCTCAGGTGTTTCCTTAGCGCCGGAGTCTGCAGGTACAGTTGTTACCTTAGCACCATCATCAACAGGCTTAGCGACAGGAACTGTGGTTGCTGCAACAGTAGGTGTAGCCTTTGCAGCAGTCGTTGCAGTAGCCGGAGCGACTGTCGCACGAGGTGCAGGTGTCGGAGTTGAAGTAGCACGAGGCATTCTCTCAGGATCCTTTGTAGGAACAGGAGTAGCCGTTGCAGGAGCTTGGGTAGGAACTGCCTTAGTAGGTGCAGGCTTAGTCGGAGTCGGTCTCTTAGTTGGAGCCGGAGTAGTCGGCTGAGTCTGAGATGCAGGCGGAGTATAATCTGCGCCGTAATTGCCTCCGACCTGTGCGGAATAAGATGCTGCACCGTCAAGGTTGAATATCGTATTAACGCCGTTTGTCAGATCGGAACGGTTCATTCGGCCGCGAGGATAACACTTGTTGCCTGTCGGCTTCAGTACACCGAATTGGATCGACCAGGTGAACGCACCCCAAGCATAGAAATCAATATTATAGAAATCGTCAAACCAGTCTGTTCTGCCGTAGTCAAAAGCAGTACCGAGCTTCAGCGCCGTTGCATATCTGTGAGCCATAAGCGCGAAGTCCTGTCTGCTGATAAGTTCGTTCGGGCAGAATGTATCGGAACAGATATTAGGATATCCGAGACAGATGTTGCGGTCTTCGCCCCACTTGATGGCATTGGCATACGGAGAACCTGCAACGTCAGTAAATCTGGAAGTTCCGCGGACTGCAGGACTTCCGACCTTCTCGTAGAGAGCCTGGATAGCTTCGCCTCTTGTAATGAATTGCTCGGAATTCGAATGACCGTCGTTCGTGTCGATAACACTGTCGATGACGTCATTTGTTCCGTTATATGTACCGTTTATATTGGCACGGTCATCGAAAACAACGATATGAAGAAGATCGTCGAACGGATCGCCGCTGCCGCCGTAGTTCAATGTCTGGGAATAAACGTAACCGAGGTTCTGTGTCTCGTGAACGTAAGCACCTTCGTTATATGCTTTGCAAAGTCGGCTGTTCTTGCTGATGTCGATCGAGTCGATGCTGCTCATGCCGAATGCATAGAGATGGAAGAGTCTCGGGTTATGGGAGACATCGAGTTTTTTGAGGTTAACGTCGCATTCAACGTTGAGATATGCAAGCTTCGGGTTCTTGGAAAGATCAAGAGATGTAAGGCCGGAGTTGTAACTTGCGACAAGCTCGACAAGCTCAGGGTTGTGAGTTACATCGACCTTGGTCATCTTTGTCTTGGCACAGTTATAGTACTGAAGACCCGGAAGTTTGCTGACATCTACATTTCCGAGATTCGGATTATCCCAGATATCGAGTCTCTTGAGATTCGTGTTGTGAGACAGATCGACAGTCTTCAAGTTATTTTTGAATGCAGCCAATTCGCAGAGACGCGGATTGTTTGAAAGATTCAGAGATGTGAGACCGCATTCGCTGGCGAACAGATTCTCGAGTTTATAGTTCTTGGAAAGATCGAGTGATTTAAGGTCTTTGTTGGCATTACACTCGATAAATGCCATCTCGGGATTATTGCTTACATTGAGACTCTTGAGATTACAATTAAAGCAATAGACCCATTCAAGCTTCGGGCAACCCGTGAAATCGAGGTATTCAAAATCGTTAAATGAACACCATACACCGGTAAGTTCCTTGTTACTTGACAGATCCCAATCGGATATGTTGTTGCCCTTGCACCAAAGGCCGACGAGGTACGGGAAGTTTTCGATTCCTTCAACGGATGTTACTCCCATATTCTCACAGTGGATATTTCTGACCCAATAGATCTCATCGTCGCTTAAGTAGTTGTCTTTGTCAGAGTCAAAGGCAGACTTGATATAAGCTCTGAATATCGGATCCGGGAATTCGGCATCGATGCTGACGCCGCTTGCAGCCCTGACGGGCTCATTGCCAAAACACGGCAAGATAATCGCTGCGCACAAAAAAGCAGCGAAGAACTTGGACAAATTCTTCATTTTCATAACCTTCCTAAAAAACATGCCCGCACACACACAAACTCAAAAAAATATCGCGGACAACTGCATTTTATCATGACGGCTCGAAAACGGATCACGAAAATCGAAAAGCGAAATATACAATTTGAACCGCCGGGTATTAGTGAATTATTCCAAAACCTTCACAAATAAATGTGAAAATTATCAGATTTTTTCTTTTTTCGAGATTGTGCTATAATGAGTCCGCTTGCAGTGTGTTATGCAGCAGGAAATGAGAGAAAAACAAAAGGAAGATTAATTTCTTCAAAAACAAAGAGAATATATGAAATACCGGGCGAACGCTTACAGTCGGCCGGGTTTGTGGTTTGCGATCGTTTTCTCCTGCTGATGTGCAGTATGGCTTCGGTCTCAGACTGCACACAAAAGGAGATCTTATGAAAGAAAAAGAGATTTTGCAGGAACTGTACACTGCCACGTCCAACAGTCGTCGGAACTTTGAGTCCGATGTACAGACACTCACCAACAACCTGTCTATCATAGACAGGACTTCACCTATTGCAGACAAGTATTGTATCACCATATCGAACTATCTGGGTTCAAGTAAATGCAGTGGTGTTTTCGATAATGCCCTGTGGAATCTGAGCAATCGTATCAACGGAGGTGACTGATATGAGCAATATAGATCAGTTGGATGAGAAAGAGATCAGACAGTACCCGAAGCTTCATGGCGGGATCGGAGATCAGGTCAACAATGCATTGAAGACCTATAACATGCGCATGATCGATATCAAATGCAATGATTTCCAGGCAAATGTAAACAGCTCGACCAAGGCTGCCATCAACGCACTTTCAAATCAGATGAAGAATATCGCTGAAGTCATGGAGGAAGTCGACATTATGATCGATTGCCTTTTGTATGCTATTCAGGACGGTGTCCTGGACGAAGAGGACAGGATCGCCAACAGCGTATCGGAGGTGCAATAAGATGGGAAATAAAACAAGTAACACTACCGGTGCGAATTTGGATCTTTTGATCTCGGATGTCGATCAATTCAAGACAGAGAGAAGCGAAAATACGATCGATCGAAGATTGGAGTTGCTGACTAATTCAAAAGGAACAGCCATCGATGAAGTCAATAAGTGTCTCCAATCGTACAATACCTTCTGCGATAACCTCGACAAAGTTTACGCATCAACGGAGAGATATCTGGCACAGGCACTTGCTAATCTGCAGGCAGCCGAGTCGGATAATACGATAAAAGAAAAATAAGGTATATGAGTGAAATGAGATACTATTCTAACGACTACAGAACAAGGCTTAAGGGCGAGATCACCAGAGCCAATTATTCCGTTGACGATCCGAACTATGTCAGTAACGTAACTGATTTCTGTTCCGAGCTGGGGAACGAAGATCCTTCCATGCGCGAATG
>CADCPU010000247.1 GCA_902803365.1 Oscillospiraceae bacterium | reverse complement strand
GGTCTTCCAAAACTCCGTCTGCATCTGTAAGTATGATCATGTTCTTCTCCCTTATCGCTTTTTAGAAGAAGATTATAACATAACGTATTTATCCGCTTAATTTGTCATATAAACCGAAATAACTTCCGATCGGCGGGCATTTGACGAACTATGTTGCGGCCTGATTGATATATAATCACCAAGTCACTTATTCTAAGTTTTATTGTGGTTTGTAATATGTTTATTTTCAAGGAAGGTATTTTATGCAAAAAGTACTTGGTATTTTTGCATCAGCCGCGCTGTCCTCAACAATGCTTTTTGGAAGTGCATCTGTTGGGCCGGTGTCTTTTTCGAGCACCTCGAAAACAGCTGATGCCGCTGTAGAGACTACAGCAAGATTCGCAGATGATCACGTCATCATGTCAGTCACCCCGGATTTCGATATCGATTCGATCGGATCTTACTCATCCGGTGCGGTCTACCTTTACGGCACGACATCTTCTTCAGTCTACCGCGTCGATCTTGACGAAGGATTTACTGTCGACGAGGCTATCTCCGATCTTTCGGATCTGCCTGATGTCAACTACGTAGAAGCAGACGGCATCCTCGATACTTCTGCCGCAGGCGGAAGCTTCGACACTCTTAATCCGTACCAGTGGTTCCATGATGCGATCCGCACGCAGGACGCATGGACTCAGATGAGTAAGCTCCCGAAGCTTTACCGCACACGCGTTGCAGTTATCGACGGTTACTGCAACTATTTTGATCCCGACATCGTATCTTCGACCAACCTCACATATGCCCGCCATTTCAAGCAGGGCGAAAAGAAGTACATTGATTGGTCAGCTCCGAAGTGCGAACACTCCAACTATTGTGCGAGCGTCATCGCAGCTAACCCGAAGGACGGCAACGGCATTGCGGGAATCGCATGCGGTCCGAATAATAATCTCTGCGATCTGGTCTGCCTCGGCCTTGATGAAGTCAAGATGAGCGGAACGGATGTAACCAAGACGAACGTATTTGCATCATCACTTGCAGCTGCCATCGTATACGCATCAGATATCGACTGTAAGGTAATAAGTATCAGTCTCGGCTGTCCGAGTTATCAGAAATCGCTCGAAGAGGCAGTCAACACGGCAACGTCCAAAGGCTCCATCTGTATCTGCTCTGCAGGTAACGACGGCGCTTCAGTCAAGAACTATCCTGCCTGCTGCTCCAAGGCGATCTCCGTCGGAAATCTCACGGTCAACTCATCAGGCAAGCTCGTCCGTGCATCCTCGTCCTCTTACGCCAAGGTAGACATCTCAGCTCCCGGCACGCAGATCCTTACCAAGGACAGCAACTACGGAACCAGGATCGTATCAGGTACATCTTTATCCGCACCGATGGTCGCAGGATGCGTAGCGCTCCTTATCTCGATCGATCCGTCCATGACAGGTTCTCAGGCATACAACATCGTTCGTTCCACGGCTGATGATGTAGGCGCTACGGGCGTCGATATCTACACCGGCTACGGCTGCATCAATTGCTACTCAGCTGTACGAAGTGTAGTTAAGAGTAAATTCCCGGGTTACCTTATGAGCGAGACTTCCTCTTCCGCATCGCTCCCTCAGATCAACGAAAAAGCAGTCGATACGAATGACGTCGTGAAGCTCCTGGTCAACGTTGCTTCTAACATTCCTAACGGCGGCAAGAATAACCCTTATCTGGAAAAGCTCCTCTCGGGTGAAGTCACGATCGCAGCCTTCCTCGATAAGGAACTGAACACTTCCAATTTCTGGGTCACATACAACAAGAAGTCCGATACTGATTTTATCAAAGGTGTCTTCGGTGCAGTCCTCGGACGCGCTCCGAGTTCTACCGAACTTAAGACCTACCAGACATATCTGAATTCCAACAGCCGCGTCCTGATGCTCCGCAAGTTCTTTACGACCTCAGCTGTCCAAAGCGAGATCAAGACACTGTATCCTACTCTCAAGACTGATGACTTTAAGTCTCAGAACTACTTCTGGAACAGATATTCACATTGATGTTTCCGCTGCTGTTTTAACAGCACTTGAGTCCGCGAAGGGGCCGCCTCGGGAAACCGGGGTGGTCCCTTTTCTTTGCATTACAGTTTGAAATGCCATTTTCAGCGTTTTCAACTGTAATTTTTGTCTGTTTTCGAGCTCGAAAAATACAAATTACAGTCTGCGAAACGTTTTTCTTCATTTTCAACGGTACAAATGTCGTCCATGGCAAAGAAAATTACAGTTTAAAAAGCGGTTTTCTTCATTTTAAACTGTAATCGGCCCTTGCGAAGTTGGTCAACGAGCCTGAAATTACAGTTGAAAACGGCATTTTTGCACTTTCAAACTGTAATCGGTCAAGCGCCTCTTTACAAACCCGGGACAGGGCCGTATACTTTAATCGACCGACAGCCTGTCGGTCACGCAAGAAAAGAAGCATAGATCAGGAGGCAAACATGCGCGTAACCAAGACAGCCGAAGAACGTAAGAACGAGATACTCGACGTGGCGGAGCAGCTTTTCGTAAAGAACGGCTACGACAACACGAGCACGAACGACATCATCAAGGTAATAGGTATCGCGCGCGGTACGCTCTACCATCACTTCGCATCAAAAGAGGAGATCCTTGATGCGACGATCATGAGGATCACTGAGCAGATGACTGCGAAGGCTGCGCTGATCGCCAAGGACAAGAGCATCCCGCTTCTTGAGCGCGTTACCGCAGTTGTTCTCTCGATGAATGTCGACAGCGATATCGGGCAGGAAGTATTAAACGTCATCCACAGACCGCAGAATGCACTCTTTCACCAGAAGGCACAACAGCTTAGTATCGAGAGGATCGTTCCGATCATTGCGGACCTGATCAAGGAAGGTATCGAAGAAGGACTTTTCGATACAAAGTATCCGGATGATGCAGCGGAGATGATCATAGTCTATACGAATGAAGTATTTGAACAGGACGGAAATGATCCGCAGAAGATAACTGCATTTATTTACCATACCGAGAGGATCCTCGGTGCAAAAGAAGGAAGCCTTATGGCACCGCTCATGAAGGTCTTCGGTATGTGAGATATTGAGAAGGAAGGGACAGAGCATGACAAAGCAAAAAACGAATTTCA
Source organism: Oscillospiraceae bacterium (assembly GCA_902803365.1). The sequence continues at coordinate 9,050 of CADCPU010000247.1, read as the reverse complement.
ATAAATTCCTGCTATTGTGGGCAGGTGAATTGGTATCAGCTATAGGAGGCGGACTCACGAGCTTCGGCTTGGGTGTCTATGTATTTAACGAGACGGGAAGCGCATCGGGCATGGCGCTCGTAACACTTCTGGCATTCCTGCCGACACTCCTTCTCAATGTTCCTGCAGGCGTTCTCGCAGACAGATATGACAGAAGGCTCTTGATGATGCTCGGTGACGGACTTTCGGCTCTTGGCGTCATATACATCCTCGTATGTATGCTCACGGGAGGCGCGAGCCTGACGCAGATCTGCATAGGTGTTTTCATCAGTTCGGTATTCTCATCGTTACTCGAACCGTCTTATAGAGCGACGGTCACGGACCTTCTGACCAAGGAAGAGTATTCAAAGGCGAGCGGTATGGTCAGCCTTGCAGGCAGCGCGAGATATCTGGTATCACCTGTTATCGCGGGACTGATCCTTGCGGTAGGCGATGTTAAGATCCTGCTCATGATCGATATCTGCACATTCTTCCTGACAGTTGCGACAACGGCTGTCGTCAAGCGCGGTATCGAGACCAAGACGGATGAGAACAAGGAGACTTTTTTGGAGAGCTTCAAGGTCGGCTGGAAAGCAGTCACCGAGAAGCGCGGCGTAATAATCCTTATGGTCGTTTCTTCGATCATGACATGCTTTATCGGTGCGATCCAGATCCTTGTTGAGCCGATGGTGCTTGCTTTCTCGACCAGTTCGGTACTTGGTGTCGCTGAGACGGTCTGTGCATCGGGCATGCTCGTGTCGGGTATATATCTTGGCATAAGAGGCATCAAGAAGAACTTTGTTAAGGTGCTCAGCATCGCACTCGGTATCGCAGGTATAGCGATGATCGGCACGGGCGTTATCGAAAACATAATCGTCATCTGCACGTTCGGATTTATATTCTTCTTCGTGCTGAGCTTTGCAAACAACAGCCTGGATTATCTGACAAGAACGAATATTGCACCTGAGCTTCAGGGAAGAGCCTGGGGACTTATCGGATTTATCACGCAGATAGGTTATGTGGTCGCATATGCTGCTTTCGGAGTGCTTGCAGATAAGATCGGTGAGATCAACAATATGGGAGTAGGCAGGGGAGCCGCTGCGGTAATAATGGCATCGGGGGCGCTTCTTGCTATTTCGGCATTCGTGCTCTACAGCTTCAAGGACGTTCGCGATCTTGAAAACAAAAGGCAGACGGCAAAAGAAGCGCAAGAAGTGTGATGACAAGCGTTCGCAAGTTTTGTAAAATTGAATGAGCAATTTATCAGATTGATAGGATCTTTGATACGACGATAAAGAACATACTGATAAAATCATTCAAAATGCACAGTGAACGGAGGCCATTACCATGACCAAACAGATATACAGAAATATCTTTAAGGAGATCGGCAAGTCCGACGAAGAGATCAAGGCGAGACTTGACGAAGCGATCAGGATCTTTTTCTTTGATGAAGAAGAGCGCATCTACCACGACGGACCTGACAACACCGGTTATCTCGTAGATACGGGTAACATCGATGCGAGAACAGAGGGTATGTCTTACGGCATGATGATGTGCGTTCAGCTTGATATGAAGGAGCAGTTTGACCGCATCTGGAAGTGGGCGAAGACATATATGTACATGAGCGAGGGCGAGAACGAGGGATACTTTGCATGGTCCTGCGGACTTGACGGTACAAAGAACGCTTTTGGACCTGCTCCGGATGGTGAGGAGTTCTTCGCGATGGCACTTTTCTTTGCTGCACACAGATGGGGTAACGGCGAGGGCATTTTCGATTACGAGAGCGAAGCGAAGGCTATCTTAAGAGCGTGCGTCCACAAGGGTGAGAACGGCAGAGAAGGATTCCCGATGTGGAACCGCGACAATGCTCAGATCCTGTTCGTTCCCGGAAGCCCGTTTACGGATCCGTCCTACCATCTCCCGCACTTCTATGATCTTTTCGCACTGTGGGCTGATGAAGAGGACCGCGCTTTCTGGAAGCGTGCGGCAGACGTAAGCCGTGAATATCTCGCAGTCGCATGTGACGCGAATACGGGTCTTTGCAGCGAGTACGCGGAGTTTGACGGTTCCCCTATGAAGAAGGAACTTCCATGGGGCTACTTCGGTTCGTTTTTCAGTGATGCATACAGAACGGCTGCTAACATCGGTCTTGATACGGAGTGGTTCGGTATCGACAAGGGTCAGAACGGTGCGCCGCTCCGCATGATGAAGTTCTTCAAGACGAGCCTTGAGGCTTGCAGATGCTCTTATGAAGTAGACGGTACGCCGATCGACAGGCCCGTCCTTCATCCGCTCGGACTTCTTGCGACGATGGCGCAGAGTGCGCTGACGATCCCGAAGGACAGCAGTGATTTTGAGATCGCACGCCGCTGGGTCGAGTGGTTCTGGGAGCAGCCGATGAGACAGGGAGTGAGACGCTATTACGACAACTGCCTGTACATGTTTGCGATGCTGTCGCTCTCCGGAAATTACAGGATTTGGTAAAAGAATTGCCCAAAGCTCAAAACTTTGGGCAATTTTGCTATTGCAATGTTTTCCAAGGTGAATATAATAAGCCTTGCATAACAGCCAAGCAGTTCGGGTCCGATATCCTGCTTGTAAAATATTAAAACCAAAGGAGTTATATAAATATGGACGCTATAAAGCGCATTAAAAAGGAGTATTCTCTCCTTCTTCAGAGCGTGCCTACAATGGTCACGACTTTTTTCATCCTCTCGGTTGTATTCATGAATCTCTTTGCGAGCAAAGAGCTCTATCGTTCCGAGTATTTCTGTCTTAACAGCGGTCTGGCATTGTCCTGGATCTCATTCCTTTGCATGGATTGCATCTGCAAGCGTTTCGGTCCTAAGGCTGCAACGATGATCTCGGTCCTCGCTATGTCCGTTAACGTTCTCTGCGTTATCATCTTTAAGCTCCTGAGCATGACTCCGGGCAGATGGTCCGCTTACTATTCCGCGAGCGAAGCAGCTTCAGGCGAGCTCATCAATGCAGGCTTGAACAGCACTTTCGGCGGCGCTTGGTACATCGTTGTCGGTTCCTGTATCGCGATGTTCCTTTCTACACTCGTTAATTCCGCACTCAACCGTCTCATCGGTGAGCGCACGGACAAGGGCAACTACGGCGGATTTGCTCTCAGAAGCCTCGTATCCACATCAGTAGCTCAGTGGGTAGATAACTTCGTATTCTCCGCTCTCGTATCACACGTATTCTTCGGCTGGAACTGGACACAGGTATTGATCTGCTCCACAACTTCCATGTTCGTCGAACTCCTCCTCGAGGCTGTTTTCTCACCTGTAGGTTACAGAGTATCCAAGGGCTGGGAGCGCAAGAACATCGGCCGCAAGTACCTCGAGTACGCAGCAGGCGTTTCCTGATATGAAGCTCGAATATCTGTCTGCCGCAGAACTCGGCAGGGAAGTAAATAACCGTAACTTAAGTCCCCTCGAAGTATTGGACTATTTCATTCAGCGAATCGAGTCGAGAGACCCGTCGCTGAATGCTTTTACTTATACAAAATTTGACGAGGCCAGAGCCGATGCCCGCGTGCTCGAAAACGCGATCATGCGCGGCGATAATGTCGGCCCCTTCGCAGGCGTTCCTGTCGCACTGAAGGATTTCCTTCCTTCCCGAAAAGGCTGGACGAACTCGCACGGAGGCGTAAAATCCCTCATCAGGGAAGACAGCGTTGATTCCGCATTCTGGGCTGCCGCACGTGAAGCAGGCGCCATCTGCGTTGGTAAGACAAATGCTCCGGCATTCGCATTCCGCGGCACCTGCGATAACTACCTCTACGGTCCTACATCAACTCCTTTCAAGATCGGCCATAACTCCGGCGGATCTTCAGGCGGTTCGGCAGCTGCCGTAGCTGACGGACTTATCGGTATGGGTGAAGGTTCTGACGGAGGCGGTTCCATAAGGATCCCTTCATCCTGGTGCGGCTGCTTCGGCTTTAAGGCTTCAGTCGGCTCCATCCCGAGCGTCGTAAGACCTGACGGCTGGACTGCCACGCATCCGTATTGCTTTAACGGTGCGATCACGAGGACTGTCGAAGACAGCGCTGTCATGATGAACTATATGGCTGTCCATGACCCGAGAGATCCGCTCAGTCTCGACCTCGGAAAGCGCGATTTTACAGAGCTCATGAAGCGCCCGATCAAGGATATGAGGATCGCTCTTACGACAGACTTCGGTATCTTTCCGACCGATCCCGAGATCGCGAAGATCGTGCGCGATGCCGCTTATAAACTGCAGGACGCAGGCGCGATCGTTGAAGAAGTTACATTCAACTTTAAGTACACATATAACGACTATGCCAAGATGTGGTGCAGGGCGATCTGCGTTGATACTGCTATCGACATGGAGCTCTGGAAGAAGGAAGGCTACGATCTTATCCGCGACCATTCCGACGAAGTTCCGCGCGAGTTTATCTATTGGAATGACGTTGCGCTCAAGTCCACGATCCTTGACTACCGTCTCTTTAACGAGATGAGGACCGAGATGCTCGACAGGCAGCAGGATGTTTTCGATAAGTATGACATCATCATCGCACCTGTCACGATATGCCAGCCTGTTAAGAATACGGACGACGGCGATACAAAGGGTCCGACGATCGTAAACGGTCAGGAGAGCGAGCCGCTCATCGGATTCTGCGAGACGTTTTTCGAGAACTTCACGGGAAATCCGGCTGCATCGATACCTGCAGGCCTTACATCCGAAGGACTTCCGACGGGTATGCAGATCATAGGCCGCAAGTTTAAGGACGAAGATGTCTTCGCGGTCGCGAGGACCTTCGAACAGATAAGCCCGTGGTCGTACGACATCCCATTTAACCGCAAAATATAAGGACTGCATCGCTGCAGTCCTTTTTCTTAGTCCATACCCTTCAGGATCTCGACCATGTCGAGTTTTTTGATCCGTTTGTTGAACATGAATGCGACCAGGACGGATATCACGAGGATGAATGCGCCCGACGCTATGTAGGAGAGGAAGTCAGCTCCGACCGGGAAGTCCATGCTGTCGCCGTTACTGTCGAACATGTACTGGAGTATGCGCGTTCCGAACGGTGCACCGACGATGACGCCGATCACTGACAGCCACATATTCTGTTCAGAGAGCATATCCCTGATCCTCTTGGTGGTGAAGCCGAGGATCTTGAGTGTCGCAAATTCCTTGACGCGCTCGTTGAACGACAGGTTGCCGCTGTTGTAGAGGACTACGATCGGAAGTATTGCCGCGAAAGCGACGAAGATACCGATCATGACGTAGATCATCTCGAGCATGATGTCGACGCTCTCCTTGAGGTCCTTGTCATCGTGTACTGCGAGGATGCCGTCAAGGTCCTTGATATCCGCTTTCTTCACGTCGCTGTTTGTGTAAAGGACGTTTGGCGAATAGTTCGCGCCGATTTCCTCATAATCGCTCCTCAGCATCGTGATACCGGTAAATGTCGGGTTGCGGTTGATGATGCCGACAGTTGCCTCATACCAGGTATTCTTGTCGATCATGTGCCAGTAGATCTTGTCGCCGACCTTGATATCCATGCTCTCGGCCAGCTTCATCGTGATCGCAGCTTCGCCCTTTTTGAGCTCGACGGAATTTAAGTCGGTATCCGTAAGACCATAGTAACCGAGGCCTTCGATGACCATGAGCGTTGTTCTCTTTTTCTCGTCTGCGAGAGCCTTCTTATCCTTGGAGATCTCGATCGCGGAGCCCTGGAGGAGTTCGCCGCCGAATCTGTCTTTGTACTCTTCTGCAAGCTCGGGCGTGATGTCGTTATCGAAGTCGATCTCGAGCTTAAAGTTCTGAAGCTTATCAAAGGTCCACTCGGATACTTGCGTGATCGTTGTGATAGATGCGAGTGCGCAGACCATTATCATCATGCCTGCAGCGGTTCCGAAAACCCCCATGAATGCACGGAGCTTGCCGCGGGAGATATCGCGCAGATTGTACTGAGCGCTGAATCCGAGCTTATTCCAGAACGGCAGCTTCTCGAAAACAGTCTTCTTACCTGACTTCGGTGCAGCAGGTCTTAATGAAGCAGCAGGATGAATGTTCATGACCTTGCGGCAGCTGAAGTATGTCGCGAGGCAACAGCAGAATACAGTCAGAACGAGTACGAGAACCATTGTCAAATCAGTCTCGACCGTCCAGCCCGGGATAAAGTACCACTGGCGGAAGACCTTAGCGAGACCTTCACCGAATACATAAGTTCCAACCAAAAGTCCTGCGAGCGATCCTATGAACGACACGATAAAGCTGTAGCTTAAGTAGTGGAGGATGATGCTCCTTCTCTTGATGCCGATAGCGCGCATCGTACCGATCTGTGTCCTCTGCTTGGCGATCATACGGTTCATCGTCGTCATGATGACCAGAAGAGCGATCGCGATAAAGATGACAGGGAAGGTGATCGCAAACTGATCGTGCTGAGCAAGCTCATCCTTCATGACCTTTATGCCTGGCATATCGTCTCTGTCGCAGAATACCGCATAGTCACCATCAAGCGCATCCGAGATCTTCGGCTCGAGTGCCTTGACGTCTTCCTCGTCTGTCGTGAAGACGAGCTCAGTGTAAGGCATGATCTCGAATATCTTCTCATCATCGAGTTTGTCTACGGCCTCGATGAGCTTGTCCTTGGTAATGGAACTTCTGTCCATTCCGAGCTGTTCCATCGCTGCGACCTTGTCGCGTATCTCGTCAGACTTCTCGATCGCATCGTCGAGCGTTATGTCGCCCTTATTGATGAGTGACTTGATAAAGTCCTTGCAAGGGAATCCCTCATATGCCATGTATACGACACTGATGTTCTTGTTTACGACATCGAGGTCCTTGTCTGCCTTAAGGTACTGATACTCAGGCGAGACTATGAGTCCGCGGATCGTCTTTTCGATCGTTACGCCGTTATATACGAAAGAGAACTTGTCGCCTTCCTTAAGATCCCACTCCTTGGCAAAGCTCTCGCAGAGCCAGAGACCGTCAGTATCTTTGACATCGAACTCCTTGCCCGATACGTAGTAGGGCTTAGAGAGGCGATTATCCTCAAGAAGGTATACTTCAAGCTGAGCCTGATCGTGCTTTGCCGCAGTAGCCGTGATATGCATCCTTCTTTGCGCATCCTTTATCTCAGGAAGCGCCTTTACTTTTTCCAAATCTTCTTCGTCAAATCCTTCACCGAAGACCCATCCATCCCCGCAGGACGTAATGTCCCGCATCTCTTCCAATTTGTTATAGGCACTTATGTTGCTGGCTTTCATCGTGGCAAAGAGCGACAGTGCCAGAAACGACAATACGAAGATCGAGAAGAACTGTCCGAAGTTCCTGCCGATCTCTCTTAGCATCTTCCTTATGAGCATTACCACTCTACCTCCCTTACAGGAACAGGGTTCTCGTTGATCTTGATCTCCCTGATCTTTCCGTTCTTCATCCTGATGACCTTGTCCGCACATCTCGCGATATCGGCATTGTGTGTTACGAGGATGACTGTCTTGCCCTGATCGCGGCTTAAGCTCTGCAGAAGTTCGAGGACTATAAGTCCCGTCTCCGAATCGAGCGCACCGGTCGGCTCATCGCCCAGGATGACCTTAGGATCTTTGGCAAGAGCCCTCGCGATACTTACTCGCTGCTGCTCGCCGCCCGACATCTGCGCAGGGAATTTATTCTTGTGATCTTTAAGCCCTACCGCTGCGAGCATCTCGAGCGGATCCTTGGCGTTTTTGACGATGCTCTTTGTGAGAGCGACATTCTCATATGCGGTAAGTGAAGGGAGGAGATTATAGAACTGGAAGATGAATCCGATGGTCGAAGCTCTGTAATCAGACAGCTCCTTATCGTTCATCTTAGATACTTCCTGTCCTGCGACTGTCACTGTTCCCGAAGTCGGTTTATCCATTCCGCCGAGCATATTGAGCACTGTCGATTTGCCTGCACCCGACTGGCCGAGTATGACGGTGAACTCACCTTCGTCGACCGTGAAATTTACGTCATTATTGGCGAGCTGCATCGCTTCGCCCTCACCGTATTGTCTTGTTACGTTCTTGAATTCAACGATTGTCTTCTTCATACATACCTCCAATATCCATGTTTCTATTAGCGTTGACTAACTGTTGAGATTGTACGTCTTGCAGGCGTTTGCAGTCAATGGGAAAATTGAGGGATTCCTCAACTTTGTGAAAATTGAACAAAATCTCAACTTTTCTATGTGCATAAAATTGAGAAAAATCTCAATTTTGCTAATGGCAAACCTCGGGAGGTTGTGGTTTAATAAAAATAAAACTTATAAGTGAAGGAAATATATGCCCAAAGAAACCGATAAGACAGCAACGGGAAGACCCAAACAGAAGCGATCGATCGAGACGCGCCGCAAGATACTCGAAGCGGGCAGTGCCCTTGTTATCAAGCGCGGTCTGCACAACGTGACAACTGACGATATCGCCAAGGCCGCCGGTGTCTCAACGGGCATCGTCTACCATTATTTCAAGGACAAGCACGACATAGTAGTTACAGCCATGAACGAATTCGGCACGGAATTCTTCGGTAAGATCCTCGATATCTATAAGCCGGGTGAAGGCGCCAATGAGATCGAGGACTTTGAAGTCTTCGTCAACCGCGTTTTCGATATGCTGCTGGAATATCACAAAAGAGAGTGGGAGAGCCATGAAGCGATCTCAGCACTCTATCACAGCGACAAGGAGATAGCAGAGGTGGTCGATGTATTCTGGGTCAAAGTCTATGATAAGGCTGCGGAGCTTCTTCTTGCCCACGGTGCCAAGGCTGAGCATCTGAACGAGAACGTACGCCTGGCACTCGACAATATTGAATCATATTGCCATACATACATGAGCCCGATAAGGGATGACCTGGACTTCGAATATATGCGCCGTAAGGTCATTGAGCACGTGAAGGAATTGTTGTTCTGAGGTTAGACGCAAAATGCCCGCGCATACTTTTTTGGAGAAAAAACGTTTCTGGTATGCGTTTTTCGAACTCGAAAACACAAAATTACAGTACAAATGACTGAAATCACCGTTTGGGACTGT
>CADCPU010000246.1 GCA_902803365.1 Oscillospiraceae bacterium | reverse complement strand
TATTCACAGGAGTGGGCAGATATCTGCGGTAAGTACGGTATCCGTTCCGGCGGTTATCTTGAGGCAGGCGCTAAGGCTGAGCCGAGCGAACTTGTAAATGCTTTTGTTGAGAGACTTTATACAACGGCACTCGGCCGTGCTTCAGATAAGGAAGGCAAGGCATATTGGGCTTCCGAGCTTGCTAATCAGACGATCTCAGGTGAGACGATCGGTGCATTCTTCTTCCTGAGCGATGAGTTCAAGGGATATAATCTCAGCGATGAAGAGTTTGTAAGAAGACTCTATCTCACATTCATGGATCGTGAGTCCGATGCGGAAGGAAAGAAGTACTGGCTCGATTTTCTTAAGGATCACGAGCGTGAGCAGGCAGTATTCGGCTTCACAAGAAGTTCCGAGTTTGCTGACAGATGCAGCGCAGCTAACATCTTGCCGTTCTGATCGTTTTCGAATGATAAAATGATCGAGGGATGTCTCATAGAGGCATCCCTTTTTGATGTGTTATAATCTCGTAGGATATTTCAGGAGAATAGACTATGAGTACTGATGATTTCATTATAAGTCCGAAGAATAAAGAAGAGTTCCTTGCGCAATTTGAAGAGACTTCGACAGAGATAACTGTTATGATCAGATGGTCTTGGGACAAAAACTCTCCATTCTATAAAGTCGGGAATGAAAGTTTGGCATACGCAGATTTCAGGTGTCCCTGGCTTGCGTCCGAACAGTATCCGTTTGGACGTGGAGGACAGGTCTGGTGGTTTTGTAAGCGTAAGATATTGGGGTATCCGTATCCGCCTCATCTTAAGAGGGATATATGTTATAAACTTCGCGTGAGAAAGAGCAAGTCAAAAGATTTTACTTTTTATCTTGAAGACGTCATCGAGAAAAATATAGATGTCTCAAAAGATGACAGTATTTACGAGACATACAAGCAAAGATTGCTCAGCAGTTATACCGGAGATCCGGTCGAATTGTTGTTCTATAACATCGAAAATGTTGATATGAGCAAGTCTAAATATGTCGCAGGCAGAGCTGTTTCCACTGAGAGTGCATACTTCAGTGCGATCATTGAAGAGGGAAGCGACAAGCCTATAAGAAGAGCCGGCGGTGTTCTCATTCCTGTTGATGACAGGGATTTTGCCAAGAATAAAGGTATCAAGCTCAAGGCGGGTAAGATATATCGCGTTAAGGCAAGGCAGATCGATCGGAAAGACCTCAAGGTATATGCTCTCGAGGAAGTCCTTGAAAAAGAGGTTGATAATAAAGAACTCGAAGAACTTGGCAAGAAGGCGCTTGAGCCTGTTCAATATGTTGTTGACGGTATCGGAGACTTTACCATAAGCAGAGCGTAAGATCTTTGCTGCTGTTACAGACGATGTAGCTGATGAAGACGGTAATATCGAGATCTGGCATGACTCGGAGTGTGTGCTAATGGCTGACAAGCACATACTATGTTCCTGAATCGGGACATTGTTTTTGGAGAAGTTTGTTAAAGTAGTACTTATCCAAGGATAAAAACTTAATAATCGCGATTTGATATTTTCGGCCGAAATACCTGATTTTACAGGCTTTGTAAAGGGAGGTGAAAATAAAACCGAGTTTTGCCCTTTTAATATTAAAGAAAGAAATATAAAATATAACGAGTATGAACGGAGGTAATCTTTATGGGTGACTTGAAATATAAAAGAGTCCTTCTTAAGATCTCCGGTGAAGCGCTCGCCGGTGAGAAGAAGCAAGGCATCAATGACGATGTGTTGAAGGAGATAACATCCAAGATCAAGGAAGTATCCGATCTTGGCGTTGAAGTAGCTGTCGTAGTAGGCGGCGGTAATTTCTGGAGAGGAAGATCGTCTGAAGCCATGGACAGAGTTACGGCAGACCATATGGGTATGCTCGCAACTACAATGAATGCCCTTGCTATATCGGATGCGCTCGAGCAGCAGGGTGCCATTACACGAGTTCTGTCGGCTATCGAGATCAGACAGATGTGTGAGCCTTATATCAGAAAGAGGGCTGTAAGACACCTTGAGAAGGGCAGGATCGTAATCTTTGCCTGCGGCACGGGTAATCCTTATTTCTCAACTGATACGGGTGCAGCTCTTAGAGCAAAAGAGATCAACGCTGATATCTTCCTCAAGGCTACGATGGTTGACGGAGTTTATGATAAAGATCCGCATGTTTATCCGGATGCCAAGCGTTATGAGAAGATCAGTCACGATGAGGTACTGCAGTACAATCTTAAGGTCATGGATTCAACTGCGGCAGCTCTTTGCAGAGACAATAAGACAAAGATACTCGTTTTCTCTATGGAAGACCCTGAGAATATCGTCAGGATCGCCAAGGGCGAGAATCTCGGAACTTTGGTAGAATAATTTTGAATACACGGAGGTAATTACCATGATTGAGATCACAAAAGCAGATTACGATGCTATCGAAGCTAAGATGGACAAGACCATCGCTAACCTCGGAGAGAACTTCAACGCTATCCGCGCAGGAAGAGCTAATCCGCATGTACTTGATAAGATCACGGTTGACTACTATGGTGCTCCGTCACCTCTTAATGCTGTAGCTAATATTCAGGTTCCTGAAGCAAGAATGATAACTTTGGCACCTTGGGATCCTTCAATGCTCAAGGAGATCGAGAAGGCTATCCAGTCTTCTGACCTCGGAATCAATCCTTCTAACGACGGTAAGATCATCAGACTCGTATTCCCGATCCTCACAGAGGAGAGACGTAAGGAACTCGTTAAGGTAGTTAAGACTTACGGTGAGGAAGCAAAGGTCGCTATCCGTAACGTAAGAAGAGAAGCAATCGACAAGATGCGCGCAGCCAACAAGAAGAAGGAACTTACAGAAGATGATCTTAAGGCATTCGAAGAGAAGGTTCAGAAGATCACTGATAAGTATACAAAAGATATCGATAAGGCCTGCGAAGTAAAAGAGAAGGAACTCATGGAGATCTGATCTCTTTATGCAAAGAATATATGGAGCGGGTACCCTCGCTCCTTTATTTTGAGAAGGTAAGTTAAATGGCAATACTCGGATTCGGAAAGAAGAATAATCGTGAGATATCTGATGATATCAAGGTTCCCGTAAGCCTCGGCGTTATCATGGACGGTAACGGCAGATGGGCCAAGAAGCGTATGCTTCCAAGAAGTGCGGGACACAGAGCAGGTGCGGAGAACCTTAAGGAACTCTGCAGGAACTGCGGTAATTACGGTGTCAAATATCTTACGGTATATGCTTTTTCGACTGAAAACTGGTCAAGACCTGACGATGAGGTCAGCCAGCTGATGGATCTGTTTGTCGAGTTTTTCGAGAGATACGATCCCGAGCTTGAACAGGAGGGCATCAGAGTCAGATTTACAGGCGATATCGAGAGTCTGCCCGACAGGATAAAGAAGGTGTGCAGGGAAGGCGAGGAGCGTTCTCTGCACAGAGACAGGATGCAGCTTATCGTTGCGTTCAATTACGGCGGCAGACGCGAGCTCGTCCACAGCTGCAGGGAGATCGCGACTCTCGTAAAAGAGGGCAAGCTCGATCCTGAGGACATTGAAGAAGAGACGATCTCAGGTCATCTTTATCTTCCTGACGTTCCGGATCCTGATCTTATCATCAGACCGAGTGGCGAGATGAGACTGTCTAACTTCCTTCTCTGGGAGTCCGCATATTCGGAACTCTGGGTCTCGGATTGTCTGTGGCCTGACTTCGGATTCGACGAACTTACCGAAGCTTTTAAAGCATACACGATGAGAGACAGACGCTTTGGCGGCTTGTCAAAGGAGGACAATAAATGAAACAACGCGTTATAACGGGAATAATATTTCTTGTTGTCATGCTCGCCATACTGATACCTGCGTATTGGTTTCCGCTTATCTCAGTAGCTCTGGCGCTTCTTGTAGGTACCGTTTCATCGGTGGAACTTTATAAGGCGCTCGAACACGGCGGTCATCGTCCTTCGGCAGCAATCATTGTTGTCGGAGACCTTATAATGCCGGTTGTTGTCCTCATCGGTCACTTTCTTATCAACGACGTTTTTGTTACTACAACGATCTATGCTACGGCTATCCTGATGTACTGTCTTGCGGCAGCCATCCTGCCTCAGACATTCGATCCGAACAGGAATCTCAAGGGTTCGCTCATGGGAGTCCTGTCGATACTCTATATAAGCTTTCCGCTCTATTGCCTTTGCGCAACGGCACTCTTTTTCGAAAAGGGCTGGTTCTTTATGCTCGTCGGTATAGCTTCTTCATGGGTATCCGATACTCTCGCTTACTTTACGGGTGTGTTGTTCGGAAAGCATAAGATCGTTCCGCACATCAGTCCGAAGAAGACGTGGGAAGGCTGCATCGGCGGTGCTTTCTTTACGGGCGTGTTCATGGCGCTCTTCTTCTGGCTCATCGATATCCATTCGGGTCATATGGGACTTATCCCGTTCCTGGTCGTTATGTTCTTCTTCGGTATCGTCATCTCTGCTATGTCGCAGATCGGTGACTGGCTCGCTTCTTCCATCAAGCGTGCAGTAGATATCAAGGATTACGGTAATTTCATGCCGGGTCACGGCGGTATGCTCGACAGATTCGACAGCGTTTTGTTTACATTGCCGATCGCATTTGTCATGGCTATCGTAAGCCCTTATTTCTGAGGTTGAACTATGAAGAGAATTGCTATCTTAGGATCAACAGGATCTATCGGTACACAGACTTTGGAGGTCGTAAGGCACAGTAACGGCGAGCTGGTTGTTACGGGTCTTTCGTGCGGCAGTAATCTTGAACTGTTCAAGGACCAGATCTCTGAGTTTAAGCCTCTTGCGGTTGCGATCAGAGATGAGAAGAAAGCGGATGAGCTTTCTTTGTGGCTTGAAGATGAAGGTCTTGATTGTGAGCTCTTTACGGGAGATAACTGTAACAGTGCGATCGCAACGATGAATGAATCAGATATTGTTGTAGCTGCTATGGTCGGCGTAGCAGGACTTGCGCCTGTGATCGATGCCATCAGCTGCGGTAAGGATATCGCTCTTGCAAATAAAGAGACTCTTGTTGCGGGCGGCGAGATCGTTATGCCTCTTGCAAGGGAGAAGAATGTCAGGATACTTCCTGTCGACAGTGAGCATTCTGCCATATGGCAGTGTCTCTGGGGACAGCCTGAAGGCAGCCTTGACAGGATCCTTCTTACAGCATCGGGCGGTCCGTTCAGAGGTTATACGAGAGAACAGCTGGAGAACGTTACACTTGAAGCTGCACTCAATCATCCTACTTGGAAGATGGGCGGTAAGGTTACAGTTGATTCTTCAACGATGATGAACAAGGGGCTTGAAGTGCTTGAAGCATC
>CADCPU010000245.1 GCA_902803365.1 Oscillospiraceae bacterium | reverse complement strand
CGGATAAGAATGCCATAGAAGAACTGATAACTTATAATATACCTACTTTATTCGGTGATATTCAAAGGACGGATTATGCGGCCATACCGTTTTACGGCAGTTATAACGCGGCCTTGAGGACCGGTGTCGAGACGACAAGCGAGGGCGTGGATGATCCCTGGGCGCTAAATAACCTCGAGCGCGGCAAATACTTCGAAGATGCGTATGGCAGTAATCTTCGGCACCTTTTCCCGGTCATCAATTCGTTCGAAGACGGTAATTGCACCTCTACTGTCAGTATCGATCTGACCCGTGATATGTATAAGAGTTCCGGCAATATCGAAAAGACGATGGAGCGGGAGATCGGCGCTTTGGACGCCTTTAACGGGGCTGATGTCAATATCCACGGACAAAGGTATAAGGTTGACGCAGGAGACATAAGATCGAAGACATTGAATGTCGTTATACCGGAAAACACTCCTGAAGACAGGCTTCAGATCCTTTTCGGGGCCATCGAAAAGCACGGCGCTGCAGGCGTTCAGGTCAATGTTTACACACAAGGTGTATCAAATTGAATAAAAAATGTTTCACTTTTACTTATTAAAGTGATACACTCAATAGTGCTGATTAAATGCGATAGTGTATATTCGTGTTTATTATACTTAAGGGAGGTAAGCAAAATTGAAATCCGGTTCGCAGGTCAGAAGACCTTCGCTTGTCAGTTCCGGCAAGGTCAACGAAGCTCAGTCACTGTCAGTCGGTGACGTAATGCGCAAGGCTAAGAGAGATCTTTTCTTCTCCAGATGTGTCATCGGTATACTCGTGGCTCTTTTGGTGTGCCTGATCGCTTTTTTGGTCTATAGCGGCGTATTCGGCGAACTTGTAGATCGTATTCTTGCTTTCATGGAATAAGATGAATGACAAAATACATGATCCTTATATCGACGTGTTCTATGATGCGATCCTTTCTTTGAAAGATCGCAAGGAGTGCGACAATTTTTTCGATGATATTTGTACGATCTCTGAGATAAAATCTATGGCGCAGAGACTTCAAATAGCTGTTTTGCTGGATCAGGGCAAGACATATTCCGAGATCATCGATGAGACTAAGGTCAGTACTGCAACGATTTCGAGAGTCAATAAATGTCTCGAGTACGGTGCGGACGGCTATAAGACGGTCTTGTCCAGGATCTCGTTAAATGATTTAAATAATAAAGATGTAGAGGTGCAATAATGGGAATCATTTCTGCCGTATTCGGCACACACAGTGATCACGAGATCAAAAGAATCAAGCCATTGGTCGATAAAGTGCTTGCCCTTGATGAGCAGTTTAAGGCAATGAGCGATGCGGAGCTCGTCTCCATGACTCCAAAGCTTAAGGAAAGACTTGCAGCAGGAGAGTCACTTGACGATATCCTCCCTGAGGCGTTCGCTACGGTCCGTGAGGCTGCATGGCGAGTTCTCGGTATCAAGCATTATCCTGTACAGATCATCGGTGGTATCATCCTTCACCAGGGCCGTATCGCCGAGATGAAGACAGGTGAAGGTAAGACATTGGTTGCTACTTTGCCTGTATACCTTAACGCACTTACAGGTAAGGGCGTTCACGTAGTTACGGTCAACGACTACCTCGCTAAGCGTGACTCCGAGTGGATGGGTAAAGTTTATAAGTTCCTCGGACTTTCCGTCGGACTTATCATTCACGATATCCCTAATAACGAGCGTAAGAACATGTACGCTTGCGATATCGTATACGGAACAAACAACGAGTTCGGATTCGACTACTTGAGAGATAACATGGTTGTCAGAAAAGAGCAGATCGCTCAGAGAGAACTCAACTATGCTATCGTCGACGAGGTCGACTCCATCTTGATCGATGAGGCGAGAACTCCTCTCATCATTTCCGGTATGGGTACTGAGTCATCCGATCTTTATAAGAGAGCAGATGATTTTGTTAAGACACTCAAGCAGTTCACGGTCGTTGAGACAGACGATAAGATCGATATGGATGATATCGTTGGTGACTGTGACTACGTTGTAGACGAGAAGGCATCTTCTGCAGTCCTTACTGCAAACGGTGTTAAGAAGGCAGAGAAATTCTTTAATATCACGAACCTTTCAGATCCTGATAACTTCTCTCTCCAGCACTATATCAACAATGCCCTTAAGGCTCACGGTAACTTCCATCGTGACCAGCAGTACGTAGTTATGGACGGCGAAGTCGTTATCGTTGATGACTTTACGGGTCGTCTCATGCCTGGTCGTCGTTACAGCGACGGTCTCCACCAGTCCATCGAGGCTAAGGAAGGCGTTAAGGTTGCTAACGAGAACAAGACACTCGCTACTATCACTTTCCAGAACTTCTTCCGTATGTATTCCAAGCTCTCCGGTATGACAGGTACTGCTTATACGGAGGAGGCAGAGTTCAGATCCATCTATAACCTCGATGTTATCCAGATCCCTACTAACAAGCCTATTGCGCGTATCGACGAGAATGACGCAGTATTCAAGACTCAGAAGGGTAAGTATGCAGCTGTCCTCAAGACAGTTATCGAGGCTCACAGCAAGGGACAGCCCGTCCTTGTAGGTACAGTCAATGTTGATAAGTCCGAGTACCTTTCCAAGATCTTTAACAAGGCAGGCATCAAGCATAATGTATTGAATGCTAAGAATCATATGCGAGAGGCTGAGATCGTTGCACAGGCAGGACGTAAGGGAGCAGTTACTATCGCTACCAACATGGCCGGCCGTGGTACCGATATCCTTCTCGGCGGTAACAGCGAGTATCTTGCAAAGCAGGAGATGAGAAAGCTCGGTTATGAAGAAGACATGATCGAT
>CADCPU010000244.1 GCA_902803365.1 Oscillospiraceae bacterium | reverse complement strand
TTATATTCCTCTATAGCTCAGTCGGTAGAGCATGCGGCTGTTAACCGCAGGGTCGTAAGTTCGAGTCTTACTGGAGGAGCCAAGGAGTTCGATCTAATCGAACTCCTTTTTTTATGTTTATTTGCCAGGTACTGTAACATCCCTTTTGTCTTACCGTCTATTATGATATAAAGCAATTAGGGGGAAATCTATGAAAAAGATCTTAAGTTCTGCTATCTGTTTAACAGTGTTACTTGGTTTGGTATCATGTGGTTCTGAATCAAAGGAGCCTAAAGTCAGGAATAAGCCGGGTGAGACGGTTGAGACTGTCGAATCTACTGAGACTAAATCCATCGATATTCCATCAGAATGTGTTCTTGATACAGACAGACCGGTTTTCTATTTGCGTTCCTCAAATTACGCCTGGGTCACTTATGATCGCGGCATCTTCATAAATGGAGACGGAATGATCTATCAATTTGATTCTTCCCATTTTCAATTCAGCGCGGAAAAAAAGTTTACGATGGAAGAGAACTTCGATCTTTTTATGAAGTATACTGAGCCAATCGGATCCATCGATACTGATTCATTAAATAAACTATATTCTCTTGCCAAATCTATTGGACCTGATAACGAATTGATCAGTGAGAGTGTTGCTTGTGATATGGGACAGATAAGCTGGTATTACATCGATCCTGATACCGGTGTTGAGACTATGATCGGAAGTCACGGTGACAATGAGGAGACTCCGACAGATGAAAATGCTCAAAAACTCTGGGAGCTTCTTGATGATTATTACGGGATGACCATTAATGAATATGAGTCCACTTCTATATTGCCTGAACCGATCATGTGTACAAGATGTGGTCCGATAAACGAGCTTCCTGCAGGTGAGAATGATTTTATCTTAATGAGCAAGGAAGAAATGAATCATTTTGCTCTTGAATTTAATATAGAGATCTCTGATATTACAGAACGCTTCAATGAAGGCAATGTTTGCTACGTTAAGATACTTAATCTTACTGATAAGATTGATTCATTGAATATTGACGGGTTCATGGCATCCGGAAACAAGAGAGATTTCCTTATCGATAATGACCTTCCTGTCTCGGGAGAAGATATCTGTGACGGATATATCCTCATTGCGCTTTATGGTGAATATAATACGGAACAATGGGTCGATCTTAAGGGAAACAAATGGATCCCTTTTGATTTCGGTACAGATTTCAATAAGATGAATGATCTGTATAACGAGATGGCATTTGAATTGTTTAATTGGGAGACTTCGCAGACGTATTATCAAGACCACGAAAATGTCCTTATGGCACCGGGCGGTATACATAAAGATGTATATTCGATGCTGGATGTCGTAGATGATGATTTCAGGAATACATGGTACCAATATTATGACCAGGTTGGTTCTTGTACGGGTGATGATCAGTATCTGATGAGTAATATCGTGTTGTACAATTCCGCTTCAGGCGAACCGACGGATACATTCAGAAAAGCATTTTCAGAGTATCGTCAGTTCGATTATCAGACAGTTTCACAAAACTCCATATCAGATCTTATATCTGAAAATACAGGTGTGAAAACGGGCAATGAATTATACGATATCGATCCTGATTATAATATCGGATTCATAAATGCAGCAACTATCAGGGCTGAGTGGGAGTCTCCGTTTTCGAGTTTTTCCATAAGAGTATTCAATAATGATCCCAATACTTGGAATGAGCAGTTTTTCTTCAATTCTACTGAGAATATCTATCTGGAATGTTCCAAAGGTATCGGATTTGCAAAGCCGTTTAAGGGTGGAAAATATTCTTTTGTAGCTTTAATGCCGACTTATGAATACGAGTTCTACAATGCAAATGAGTTTGGATCTGTATTTACCGCACAGGATATGCAGTATATGTGGAATAACAGACAGCAGCGCGAATTCAATGTATCCATTCCTGAATTCGAGGTTACGGATATGAGAAACTGCACCTTTGCTCTTCGCAACAGGCTTTCGCATGAATACACGTTAATGTTTGGCGAGAGCAATTGCCTTACCGGCGTCTATGACGATCTCAAAGTACGTGCTGATGCAATGACCTCAGTAGCAGGATTCAGTTTAACTGCTGATGGTGCAGGCATTAATCAGACAGAGCCTGAGGAAGTGAAGGGTGAATTTGTATGCGATATGTGTTTTGACAGAGGATTCATCTATATGGTCATCGAAAATGATACGGGACTTCCTGTATTGCTTGGTACATATAACGGAGAGGGTTGATCTCAAGGCAAAATAAAACCGCTGCATTTTGCAGCGGTTTTTAATATGCTTTTATAAATCAGCTATTGATCTCCGGGAAAGCTGAATTACCGTCTCTTCCTTCTCCGAACCATGTCTTGTGGTAATGTTGCTTACGGTATTCCTCAGGCGTGAAGCCCGTCTGCTTCTTAAATACCTGAATGAAGTGGCTCTGGGATGAGAATCCGAGATAGTTTGTGATATCGAGGGAAGACTCGTTTAAGTATCTGAGCATCCTGCATGCGATCTTGATCTTCTCTTCTCTGATATACTGGCTGATAGAGATATTCATCTCCTGCTTAAAGAGCTTGGACAGATAGCTCGGATTAAGTCCGAGATTATCTGCGATCATCTCGATCGTGAGGTTTTCCTGAATGTGCTCTCTGATATATTCTATCGACTCTACGATATGCTTAGAGATAACGACCTTCTGTTTCTCTGAACGCATCTTGCTGCAGTAATCACGGGCCATATCGTGAGTGAGTGCAATAAGCTCCTCAACGGAATTAGTATTATCCATCATCCTGATGTAGATATCACTCAGGGAATAGCTGACGGATACGTCAAGACCTGCCTGAATACAGAAACGGCTTATGAGAGCTGCCGTAATGATCGAATGATAGCGCTGGTTCACTACAGGATCAGAACTCAATGTACCGGCCTTGAGCTTAAGTGCCGTAGGATGGCTGTAAAGCTGTTCGAGCATCTTTACATCGCCGTTGGCAACGATGTCATAGAAAGACATCTCTCGCATAAAGGAATCGGACGGACCATGCAGACCCTCTTCTTCGTTTTCACGCTTCTGAAGTAAAAGTTTCTGCAGTTCTTTGTCTACGTTGATCATAATTGCACCTCGCTTTCGTAAAAGGTGATAAAACTGTTCCCTTACTTAATCTATGACTCGCACTTCCTTGATGACAGGCTGATCATCCTCTGCGATGGCTCCGTTAGCTCCCTCAGGGATATTGTTGGCGTCGCAGATCTTATCAACGATCTCTATGCCGGATGTTACGTGACCGAACGCAGCATAGTTGCCGTCAAGGGAAGGGTAATCCTGATGAACGATGAAGAATTGTGTTGTTGCACTGTTAGGCTTATCTGTTCTTGCCATTGAGAGTGTGCCTCTTACGTGTTTGATAGGATTGTTAAATCCGTTGGATGAGAACTCACCGTAAATGGCAGGATATTTGCTTGCTTCGTCTTTTGTCTTCATGGCGCCGCCCTGCATCATGAAGCCCTCGATGATCCTGTGGAACTTCTTTCCGTTATAGAATCCGTCCTCTGCCGCACTTACAAATCTTGTTACTGATTTTGGTGCTGCATCTGCATCGAGCTCAGCTGCGATAGTGCCGTATCCTTCGATCTCGATCTCAACGTGATGAAGGCCCGTGAGCTCTTCGCCGCTTGCTGTTACCTGGCGTGTTGAAGTGTACTTTACGCATCCGCCGAATGCGAAGATTGCTGTTGTAAGTAAGATTGCTGCTGTGAACTTTTTAATGAATCCCATTTTTCCTGACTAACTCCTCATATAAGTTTGATTATATTATATGTCAAAAACCCCGATTTTTTATACATAATATTGTTATAAAGGAAGATTTTTTTGTCCTGATGATATATAATGCGTGTCAAAACCTGCAGGAGGTGCATCTTGAGAAGTTTTATCGTCAACAACGAGCAGAGCGGAAAACATGTTGTAAGAGCCGCTATAATGGCTTATCCGTCACTTACGGCAGGTCAGCTTCAGAAGGCTTTGAAGCATAAGGATATCAGGATAGACGGCAAGAAGGTCTCATCCGACAATATCGTAACGGAAGGTCAGGAAGTACAGGTATGGCTCCCGGATCAGGCTTTCGAGAACAAGCCCGAGACTGTTAAGCCGAAGGAAGCAGCTGCATCAGCATATAAGGTAGTCGCAGAGACAGATGACCTTTATATCGTAAACAAGAGCCAGGGCATCCCTGTCCACGGAGGCAAAGGCGTTGGCGAACTTAATCTCATAGATATCGTAAGACAGAAGACGAGGAACTCCAACATGGACCTCTGTCACCGTATCGATATGAATACGGGCGGTCTTGTCATGATGGCAAAGAACAAGGAAGCGCTTGAGGATGCCATTAAGTTATTTAAGGAAGATCTATTAATAAAAAGATACAGATGTCTCGTACTCGGTGTGCCGACTGAAGGTGAGAGCGTAGTCTGCGAAGACGAAGCGATCATGAAGGAAGTATCCGCATATCTCGAAAAGGCAGGAAACGGCGTTTATATCCACGACTTGAAGCAGGACGGAGATCTTCCGATCACTTCAAGATACAGAGTTATAAATGTATATAATGGCTTAGGTCCTGACGGAACTGATGTAGCAGATATCGAAGTCGAGCTCGTAACCGGAAGGATGCATCAGATCAGGGCCCAGTTTGCTCATATGGGCTACCCGATCATCGGAGACGGAAACTACGGAAGAAATAAGGTAAATACTTTCTTTAAGTCGCTGAACGGCGGCAAGGTAAGGTATCAGCAGCTTTTCGCGACTACATTGATACTTCGAAGGATACCGAAGGATAACAGGCATCACGCACTGTCCGGCCGCAGATTTTCTATCGAGCCGCGATATGACGTAAGACTCGGAGGTTAATATGGATAAGGTCACTCTTAAGATCACGACGGGCGCATATGCCCAGCCGTATTTTTGCGAGGGCGGAAGGCTTGAAGATGACAGGCAGCTCGTCTACGAATGGATCGAAGATAACGAGCCGAACGAGGGCAAGTCAAAGTACAGGTTGACTTATGATAAGTCTACCAAGAAAGCTCAGATCAAGAGATCAGGAGCGGTAGAAGGCACGCTTCACTTTGAAGCAGGATCAAAGACTACGGGTTCTCTTAAGACCGGATATGGTATGATGGATCTTCATATCGAGACTTTCTATATCAATGTTCCGAACATATTTGTCAGAAATCTCGAGATATCGTACAAAGTAGAGGAAAATCCCGATCTGGCGAACAACAGATTTATCATATCGGAGACCTGAAATCTGTTGATTTTCTCTTTAAAGTATTGTATCTTTTATCGGTATTGCGAAGGATACCGTAAAAAGTGTTCCAAAAGGCAAAAATAGTGCTTGCAAAAGTTTGACCTATAGGGTACAATCTTTAGGCATTATGTGAATAACCCCTGACACGGGGAATGTAAAATATCGATTTCCCACCGGCAAAACTTGGTGGCGAAGGTAAGTAAACGGAGGTGGAGACAATATGGCACATCCAAAGCGTAAATGGTCGAAGGCAAGAACTTCCCGTCACAGAAGTGCATGGAAGCTCAGCGTGCCTGGATTCGTAGAGTGCCCTCAGTGTCATGCTAAGATGCTTCGTCGTAAGGTTTGCAAGAACTGCGGATATCTTGACGGTAAGCAAGTATTAGCAATCGGTGAGGAAGCTTGATCAGATTAGATCAGCACAAAGCTACAAACAAGGCAGTGTAGATTAACAAATCAGCACTGCTTTTTTTATGGCCTGAAGCAGGCGTGAGAAAAACGGAGGACCCACAGATGAGTAAACCCGTAGTAGCGATCGTCGGAAGACCTAATGTTGGTAAGTCGTCGCTGTTTAATACTTTGTACGGCGAGAGGATCTCGATCGTCCACGACACACCGGGTGTCACAAGAGACAGGATATATGCCAATTCGACTTGGCGTGAACGCGAGTTCGTAATGATAGACACAGGCGGTATCGAGCCTGACAATGATGACCAGATCCTGAAGGGAATGCGCCTTCAGGCTGAGATCGCCATCGAGACAGCTGATGTCATCCTCTTTATGTGCGACATCCAGAGCGGTATGACGGCTGCTGACGAAGAGATCGCCGTTATGCTCAGAAAGGCGCAGCGTCCTGTAGTCATCGCAGTTAACAAGTGCGACAAGGTCGGTGAACCGCCTGCAGAGATATATGAATTCTATAATCTCGGCTTAGGTGACGTAGTTCCGATCTCAGCTTCTCACAGACTTGGTATCGGTGATCTTCTCGATGCACTCTATGAGCACTTCCCGAGCGAAGACGAGGGCGAAGGCGACAGTGAGACGATCAGGGTCGCTTTGATCGGTAAGCCTAATGCGGGCAAGTCGAGCCTGACAAACAGGATGTGCGGCGAGAACAGAAGTATCGTATCCGATGTTCCGGGCACGACAAGAGATTCCATTGACTCAGAAGTAGTAAATAAATACGGTAAGTTCACCATCGTCGATACGGCCGGAATGAGAAAGAAGGGCAGGATCGAGGATGTTATCGAAAAGTACTCGATGGTAAGAGCATTGGCTTCGATCGAGAGAGCAAGCGTCTGCGTGATCCTCATCGATGCATCGGTAGGTGTTACCGAGCAGGATACAAAGGTTGCGGGTATCGCACACAATGCGGGCAAGGCTTGTATCTTCGCTATCAACAAGTGGGACCTGATCGACAAGGAGACAGGTACGCTTGAGGCGATGACCAGGATCATGAGAGACCGCTTCTCGTTTATGGACTACGCCCCGATACTCTTTATCTCGGCTAAGACGGGACAGCGTGTAGACAAGCTTTTCGAGACCATCGTAAAGGTCCACGAGCAGGCGGGAAGACGTCTTACGACAGGTGTCTTTAACGATATGCTCAATGAAGCCGTTGCAATGGTTCCTACACCTCAGGATAAGGGCAAGCACTTGAAGATCTATTACGGAACACAGATATCGGTATATCCTCCGTCATTTGCGCTCTTCGTAAACGACAAGGAACTCTCGCACTTCTCGTATGAGAGATATCTCGAAAACCAGGTGCGCAAGAACTTCGGTTTTGAGGGAACTCCGATAAGGTTCTATCTGCGTAATAAGAACAGGTCAGATGAAGAATAATTTTGTGTAATCTGTCCGATAGTTAAGAAAAAAGCGTTATTGCATAATTTTATTCGTGAATAAATGACGAGGTAATAAAAAATGGCAAAGATTGAGAATATGCGTAACATCGCGATCATCGCACACGTTGACCACGGTAAGACGACCATCGTAGATTCCATGCTCAAGCAAGCTGGTATCTATCGTGAGAACGAACAGATTGTAGAGCAGGTCATGGACAGTAATGACCTTGAACGTGAGCGAGGAATTACGATCCTTGCCAAGAATACGGCTATCTCCTATAAGGGTTACAGGATCAACGTCGTTGATACTCCAGGCCACGCAGACTTCGGTGGTGAGGTTGAGCGTGTACTTAAGATGGTTGACGCCGTTCTTCTCGTTGTAGATGCTTATGACGGACCGATGCCTCAGACGAGATTCGTTCTCCGTAAGGCACTCGAGATGGGTCTTAAGCCTATCGTTTGTATCAACAAGATCGACAGACCTGACGCACGTCCTAACGAAGTAGTCGATATGATCTTCGACCTTTTCTGCGAGCTTGGTGCAGATGATGACCAGCTCGAATATCCTACGATCTTCTCATCCGGTAAGGTCGGTATCGCAACAACAGACCTTAAGGAATATGAGGAAGGCAAGGCTCTTGATTTCTGCCCTCTCCTCGATGAGATCATCGAATATGTACCTTGTCCTGAAGGAGACGTTGATGCACCTTTGCAGCTCCTCGTTTCCAATATCGATTCCGATCCTTATATCGGACGTATCGCAGTAGGCCGTATCGAGAGAGGTACGATCAAACAGAACCAGCAGGTTGCTGTCTGCACATACGGTGAAGAATCCAAGCGTAATGCTAAGATCGTTAAGCTCTTGAGATTCCAGGGTCTCGGCAAGCAGGAAATTTCTGAAGCTTCCGTAGGTGAGATCGTCTGCGTAGCAGGTATCCCTGACATCAACATCGGTGATTCCATCTGTGATGCAGCTAATCCTGATCCGATCCCGTTCGTTAATATCGACGAGCCTACTATCGCAATGACATTCTCCGTCAACGACAGCCCGTTTGCAGGTCAGGACGGTAAGTTCGTTACATCCAGACATCTCCGTGACCGTCTTTTCAAGGAAGTAGAGACAAACGTTTCCATGCGTGTTGAAGAGACAGATACGACAGAGGCATTTATCGTTAAGGGCCGTGGTGAGCTCCACCTCTCCATCCTCATCGAGACAATGAGACGTGAAGGCTATGAGTTCCAGGTCTCCAAGCCTCAGGTAATCATGAAGGAGATCGACGGTGTTCTCTGCGAGCCTGTTGAGGAGCTCGTTGTAGACGTTCCTGAAGATTTCGTAGGACCTGTCATGGATAAGCTCGGAAGACGTAAGGCTGAGCTCCTGAACATGCTTCCACCTGAGAAAGGATATACACGTCTTGAGTTCCGTGTTCCTTCCAGAGGTATCATCGGATACAGGACTGAATTTTTGACCGACACTAAGGGCAATGGTATAATGAACAGCGTTATCGGTGGCTTCGAACCGTTCGTTGGTGAGATCGAGACACGTTCACAGGGCGTCTTGGTTGCTTTCGAGAGCGGTGAGGCTATGACATACGGTCTTTACAATGCTCAGGACAGAGGAGCGCTCTTCATCGGAGCCGGTACACCTGTCTATGAGGGTATGATCGTAGGTATCAACCCTAAGCCGGAAGATATCAACGTTAACGTTTGTAAAAAGAAGCATGTAACCAATATGCGTGCGGCAGGCAGTGACGATGCTATGCGTCTTACTCCTCCTCTTAATTACAGTCTTGAGCAGTGTCTCGAGTTTGTTGAGGACGACGAGCTTTGCGAAGTTACTCCTAAGAACATCCGTCTGAGGAAGAGGATCCTCAATTCGGATCTTCGTGCTAAGTCTTTGGCTGCAGCTAAGAAAAAGGATTGATAAGAACGTCCGGACTTTTTCGGGCGCTCTAAGGAGAAGAGAATGCTCTCGAAGAAGATAAGAGTTGCTTTGAGGATCTTGATAGTACTGTTGCTGGTGGTATTCTGCGCCGTAACGGGTGTCTTTCTGGGTTATAACTACGTCATCGCCCAGGGAGAAAGCATCGAAAGGCTCAAGGCCGATATCGAAAGCGGAAATATGGTCATCGACGAGGATACGGAGGGTGTAATCCCGATCGTCATCAACATCGGTGATTCAACGTCCGATATCGCCCAGACTCTTTTCGAGAACAAGCTCATAGATAATACGATAGTATTCTCGCTGTTAAGTAAGATCAACGGATTTGACGGTACGTACCTTGCAGGTACACACTACCTCATTCCGGGTCTTAATTACGACGAGCTCATGTATCTTTTGACCATGGCGCCTGAGAGCGTTATGATCACTTTCCCTGAGGGACTTACATACGAAGAGATCAAGCAGACCCTGCACGATAACGGACTTACGTTCTCTGACGAAGAGTTCGATAAGTGCATGGACAGCCCGAACCTCTTTGTCGATTATGAATTCGTATCACAGATCAAGCTCTCCGAGGACAGAGACCACGTCCTTGCAGGATACTTGTTCCCTGATACGTATGAATTCGATATCAATGCCAGCCCTCAGAGCATCATCAACACATTTCTCAGAAATACGGAGGTCAAGCTCTACGACGAGTACTACGAGCGTGCCGCAAGTATCGGAATGTCCATGGATGAAGTCATGACAATGGCATCCCTTATCCAGATGGAATCGAATAACGCAGTCGATATGATGACTATCTCCGCAGTCTTCCATAACAGACTTGCTTCTGAAGACGAGAGCTTGCACTATCTTGGTTCTGACGCGAGTGTCAACTACTTGAGAAAGCTCCGCGGTGAAGAAGCTACGATGGTACTTCTCCAGTCAGATATCGACGAGAACAGCCCGTACAACACATTCAATCATCCGGGACTTCCTCCGGGACCTGTATGTATGCCGGGTCTTGATGCCATTCAGGCAGCGCTCTATCCGGAGCCTAACTGCAACTATAATTATTTCTGCGCCAAGGGTGACGGCGGAACGGCATTTGCCGTAACGCTTGAAGAGCACCAGGCCAATGTCGAACAGTACAGCGCTAACTGGGAATAAACAGGAGAACAGATGGATCGTTCACAAGTTGAGATTTTAAGCCCTGCCGGTGACCTCGAAAAACTCAAGGTTGCGGTAGCATACGGTGCAGACGCCGTTTATATGTCGGGAAAGACATTCGGTCTTCGCACGTTCAGCGGTAACTTCACCAGAGAAGAGATGAAGGAAGGCATCGCATATGCTCATGCCCACGGCGTGAAGTGCTATGTCACCATGAACATCATGGCTCATGAGACTGATCTCTCACTTCTCGATGATGAGATCTTATTCGTTGCGAACGAAGCCAAGGCAGATGCCGTTATCGTATCCGATGCAGGTATCTTCAGGAAGGTAAGAAAGCTTGCTCCTGATCTTGAGATACATATCTCCACACAGGCGAGCGTAACTAACAGTGAAGGGTGTCTGTTCTGGTATGAGCAGGGCGCAAGACGCGTCGTTACCGCAAGAGAATTAAGCCTTGATCAGATCGCATCCATCAAGTCAAAGATCCCTTCTGACATGACTATCGAATGCTTCGTTCACGGAGCGATGTGCGTTTCATATTCAGGCCGCTGTCTGCTCTCAAATTACTATACGGGCAGAAGCTCAAATCACGGTGCATGTGCTCAGCCTTGCCGCTGGGGATATTATGTCGATCAGCAGGAAAACCTTGTGAGCGACAGTGCTATCGTTGAGGAAAAGAGACTGGAGGACAAGCTTCCTATCGAGGAAGATTCACACGGAACATATATCTTTAACAGCAAGGATATCTGCATGATCGATCATGTACCTGAGCTTATCCGCGCAGGCGTTGACAGCTTTAAGATCGAAGGCAGGATCAAGGGCGCATTCTATGCCGCTGCAGTCACCAAGGCTTACAGGGAAGCTGTAGATGCTTTCTTTGAAGGCAGCGAGGACATTGACGAGCATTGGCATGAGATATTGGACAAGATCGTCCACAGAGATTATGCCACGGGCTTTTTCTATGATGAGCCGGGCAAGAATGCTCAGATAGTTGAAGAACGTTCTTATAACAAGCCTGCATTTGTCGTAGGTGTCGTTGAAGGCTATGACGAAGCAAAGGGACTATATAAGGTCTCGCAGCGCAATAAGGTATTCCTTGGTGATACGGTCAATGCCCTTATTCCGAAGGGTTATGTTGAGCCGTTTAAGATCACCGAACTTTATAATGAAGACTTTGAACCGATCGAGTCGACACCTCATTCCAAGATGGTCTACTATATGAAGGTCGACTGTGACAAGAGGCTTCCTGAGATGAGCTTTATCAGCCGTGACGGCGATAAGGATCAGGGTATTAAGCCTCAGATGTAACTTTCCGTAAAAACCCGTGTTGCACCTTTGTAACATATTGCATCTATAATCAAAGGGTAATATTGTCGGTAACTATGCCTAGTGTTTCACGCAAAGTCCGCAATGTTATGTAGTATAATAGGTCGAATTTTAAGAGAGGTTTTTGTTTATTATGGTTTTTAAAAAGAACCCGAACAGACATTTGGTTTCTGTTTTGATATGCGCTATGGTGGCAATCCCGGTTGTCTGCTGGCCTATCGGTATCGGAAACACGATGAAACCTTCGGTTCTCGTCAGAAGGGCATATTCGTTTGCGTTCCCTGAAGACAAAGAAGAAAACGAAGCCCCCGATGAAGAATGGGCTCTTGACCCGGCTTTGCTCAACGCTGCTGTAGAAGCAAGCGCTGATGCAAGTGATCTTAAGTTGACAGAAGACGGCCTTATCGACGTTAGTCAGGGTGGTGTTGCGCAGGCAACATATCTTGACGGAACACAGGTTGAGTTCGAACCTGCATCTGCCAAGACCATCTACAGCGATGTTCCTACATTTACGATCGTTCAGCAGTACGATGACGCGGATCTTCCTATCGAGCTTCTCGATACGGAGTTCTTTGCACCTGATGATAAACAATACTATATCGCGGCAGATAACTCCATCATCAAGGAAACGCCTGATATGAGTTCAATTACCTTATCAAAGATCGCGAAAGGCACTGGTATCAAGCGTATCGGTATCGGTGACACATGGTCCAAGATCAGGACCGAGTCAGGTACAGAAGGATATGTTTTGACGAACACTCTTTCGATCGAGCCTGTCCATATAGCCATCGACAGAACGGTCTGGGTTGATTGCGACAGTCTTTCACTTCGTGAAGAACCTTCTACTGAGGGTGCATATATCGGATCTCTGTCCCGTGATACGAGACTTCGTTGTGTTGAGATAGTCGATAAGTGGTTTAAGGTCATAACACCTAACGGAACAGAAGGTTATGTCTATACGTCTCTTACGACTGAGACACCTCCGCCGACACCTACTCCGGTCCCTACAAGACGCCCTGCCAATTCTTCAAGCAGCGGTAGCAGGAGCGGCAGCGGAAGCGGAAGCAGCAACAACAAGACAGGTAAGGTCGCTGATCTTCCTGCGATCTCAGGCTGTAACGGTCAGAGTATCGTTGATATCTGTGTAGCAATGCTTGGTGTCGATTACGTTTGGGCAGGTGAGTCCAGCAGCGGTGTTGACTGCTCGGGTCTCGTAGTATTTGCATACAGGCAGGTAGGTATCTCGGTACCTCACCTTGCACAGTCGATAACAGGCTGCGGAATCAACGTGGCACGTGAAGATATCGCTCCGGGTGATGTCGTCTGCTGGAACACGGGCGGCGGCTATTGCGGACACGTAGGTATCTATGTCGGAGGCGGTCAGGTAATCCACGCATCCAACTCACGTGATAAGGTATGCTACGGAAGCGTCGACATGATGCCGATCGTAACTATCAGAAGATTGATCCAGTGAATCAAGGCCGTCTCATTTTGGGACGGTCTTTTTGTTATTGTTTCTGTCAGTGCAAAACGTTCTGTGCTGTGTTTTCGAAAAGCATTACGGAAACATTGGCACTTTTTATTCAATGTATCCGTAATTTTGTGCGTTTTTCATTCAGTGAATGTCTTAAATTACGGATACATCGACTGTTTTGAGCTGATGTTTCCGTAATTGGATGCTTTTCGATGTCGAATTTACGGTAACAAAACGTTTTTTTCTCGAATGTATCCGTAATCGCGTTCCCACTCGGTCTGCATATAAAACGCGCATTTCAATTCTTACAAATTCCTCACCGAATCCGTGGTATAATTGACAGGGTAAAAGTGAGGTTTATGATATGACATTAAAAAAGAATGCCAAACAACACGTCGTGAGTGTGCTGATCTGTGCTATGGTCGCAACTCCGATAGTCTGCTTGCCAATAGGTCTCGGAGACGGACTGTCTCCTTCGCTTAAGGTGCGCAGGGCATATGCCGATACGTTTCCTGAGCAGGAAGAGGAAGAGCAGATCCTGGTCGCTGAAGGTGCCCTCGATGCTTCCCAACTGGAGGTCAATGAAGGTGCAACTCTTACCGAGGAAGGACTTATCGATATAAGCCAGGGCGGAACGGTCAAGGCTACATATGCAGACGGTGCTTCACCTGAGATCGAACAGCTCTCTGCCAGATACAGTGATGTTCCTACGTTCACGATCGTTCAGCAGTATGATGAGGCAGATCTTCCGATCGAACTTTTGGATACGGAGTGCTTTGCTCCTGATGATCAGACATACTATATCGACGCACCGAACTCCATCATCAAGGAGACTCCTGATATGAGTTCGATCACGTTATCCACTATAGCAAGAGGTACCGGAGTCACGCGTATCGGTATCGGTGATACATGGTCCAAGATCAGGACCGAATCGGGAACGGAAGGATATGTCCTTACGAACACGCTTTCGATCACTCCTGTACATATCGCTTGTGACTTTACAGTATGGGTCGATTGTGATTCCCTCTCACTTCGTGAGGAACCATCGACGGAAGGCGCTTACTTGGGTTCCCTTGCTCGTGATACGAGACTTCGTGCTATCGAGAGAGTGGATAAGTGGTACAAGGTAATAACTCCTAACGGAAACGAAGGATATGTATATATATCACTGACTACGGAGAATGCTCCGCCGACACCTACGCCTAAGCCTACAAGACGTCCTTCGGGTTCAGGCAGTTCGGGAAGTTCCGGTTCCGGTACTAAGGTAGCTGATCTTCCGACCATCTCCGGATGTAACGGCCAGAGTATCGTAGATATCTGTGTAGCGATGCTCGGCGTAAAGTACGTTCTCGGAGGCGAGAGTGCGAGCCAGGTTGATTGCTCGGGACTCGTTGTATTTGCTTACAGACAGGTCGGTATCTCGGTCCCTCACTATGCTCAGTCGCTGACGACTTGCGGAGCGGCAGTATCGAGAGAGAACATCGCGCTTGGTGATGTAGTATGTTGGGATACGGGCGGAGGATATTGCAACCACTGCGGTATCTATGTCGGAGGCGGTCAGGTCATCCACGCGGCCAACTCCCGTAAGAATGTCTGCTACGGCAGCCTTGATATGATGCCGATCCTAACGATCAGACGTTTTATTCAGTAACCTAATGAGAGGTCGTCTTTTTATTAAGACGACCTCTTTTGAAGTTAAGAATAATAGGATAATGTGTTAAACTATAACGAGTGAATAAAATAAGAGGTAAGAATCCATGAAAGACAAGACGATCAAGCAGTTTACCGAAGAATTATGTTCAAACGCACCTGTACCGGGCGGCGGAGGAGCAAGCGCTCTTATGGGAGCATTAAGTGCATCGCTCTGCTCGATGGTGGGAGAACTTACCACAGGCAAGAAGAAGTATGCGGAATATCAGATCGATATCGAGCGCATCCTTGCCGATTCCAAATATCTGAATAATGAGCTTCTGGATCTCATGCAGAAGGATGCTGATGCATTTGAGCCTCTCTCGAAGGCTTACGGTATCCCTAAGGATGATCCTGAGCGTGATGATATACTTGAGGCTGCTCTTGTAGTTGCAGCTCAGGCACCTTATGACATCGTCATCAAGTGCAAGGAAGTTGCAGCACTCGTGGAAGAACTCGTAACCAAGGGTTCAAGGCTTGCGATCAGTGACGTCGGTGTAGCAGCTTCGGCATGCAGAGCCGCAGCAACGGGCGCTGCCATGAACGTATATATCAACACAAAGCTCATGAAGAACAGAAAGTACGCAGAACAGCTCAATGAAGAGACGAACAGAGCGATCGACGAGATAGTTGCGATCTGCGACAAGGCATATAAGGAAGTCTACGAAGGACTTTCAAATTGATAAGAAGAGGAAAAGACTGATGAAAGAATTATTGGGTAAACCCGCAGCAGATAAGATCAATGAGGAACTTGCAGTAACGATCGACGAACTTAAGAATAAGGGCATCGTTCCTACTCTCGAAGTCGTTCGTGTAGGCGCGAGGGAAGACGACCTTGCATATGAGCGCGGACTTCTTAAGAAGTTCGACAGCATGAACTGTAAAGTAGTAGTCAAGGAGCTTCCTGAAGATTGTACACAGGACGATCTCGAGGCTGCGATAATCGAAGCAAACAACAACAGCGATATCCACGGTATCCTGATGTTCAGACCGCTCCCGAAGACATTGTCGGAGGCAAGGATCAAGGAGATCATCGCTCCTTCCAAGGATGTTGATTCCATGGGAACGGCAAGCCTTGCAGGCGTATTTGCAGGAGATAAGAATACATTCCCTCCTTGCACGGCTCAGGCAGTTATCGAGATCTTGAAGTTCTATGGTATCGAACTTAAGGGTAAGAAGGTAACGGTAGTAGGAAGAAGCCTTGTTATCGGTAAGCCTGTATCGATGCTCCTCATGGGCGAGAATGCAACAGTTACGATCTGCCACACAAAGACAGCTGATCTTAAGGCCGAGTGTAAGGCTGCAGACATCATCGTTGCCTGCGCAGGTGTTGCAAAGATGCTCAACGGTGATTATGTTCGCGAAGGACAGTATGTTATCGACGTCGGAATGAACGTTGATGAGAACGGCAAGCTCTGCGGCGATGTGGACTTTGCATCAGTCTGCGCTATCGTTGAAGGCATCACGCCTGTTCCGAGAGGAGTCGGATCCGTTACGACATCTGTTCTCTTGAAGCACACAGTAAACGGAGCTTTGAGAGCATGAGTAATTGCGCACTTGCCAAAAAATGCGGCGGTTGCGCATATATAAACGACACGTATGAAACTTCCTTAAAAGCAAAGCAGAAGGAAGTTTCTGCTCTTTTGGGGAGATTTGCGAAGGTCAACGACATCATCCCGGCAGATGATCCGTATTGCTATCGCAATAAGGTCCATGCCGCATACGTTCGCGAAAAGGGCAAGATCGTATACGGAACATATGAGGAAGGCTCGCACAGGATCGTTCAAAACGACGGCTGCCTTATAGAAGATAAGCGTGCAGCCTCTATCTTGAAGACTATCTCAAAGCTCATAACGTCTTTTAAGCTCATGATCTATGACGAGAAGATTGGAAGAGGCTTTTATAGAAGAACGCTCCTTCGATTCGCATCGACGGGCGAGATAATGGTCGTGCTCGTAACGGCAGCTCCTGTATTCCCGGGCAAGAAGGATTTTGTCCGCCTTCTTCTTAAGGAACATCCGGAGATAACCACTGTCGTAATAAACGTCAATGACAGACGTGATTCCATGATACTCGGAAACAGATCAACGACGGCATACGGCAAGGGATATATCGTGGACAAGGTCCTCGGAAGATCATTTAAGATATCTCCTTCTGCGTTTTTCCAGATCAATCACGATCAGACAGAGAAACTCTATTCAAAAGCGATAGAGCTCTGCGACTTTAAGGGCGACGAGAAGGTTCTCGATGCATATTGCGGAACCGGCAGTATCGGTATCTGTCTTGCTTCCAAAGTAAAGAAAGTTACAGGCGTCGAGCTTAATCGTGAGGCCGTTGATTGCGCGAGAGACAATGCACGTCATAACGATCTCAAGAATGTTGAATTCACCTGTATGGACTGCACCCAATATATGCAGAAGAACAAGGGAAAGATGGACTTTGACGTGATCGTTTTGGATCCGCCGAGAGCGGGAACTACGAACGAATTCATCAATGCCGCAGTCGATCTTAACCCTTCGAAGATCTGCTACATCTCATGCGATCCTAAGACTCTTGCAAGAGACCTGGGTATTTTCGCGAAAAAGGGCTATAAGGCAAGCGAGATCTATCCGCTTGATATGATGCCGTTTACGGAGCATGTTGAGTGTGTTGTGCTATTACAGAAGAGTGGAGAAGTATGAAAAGTAAAATAGCGAAAAGTTATGGTGTATCGCTTCTTGGACAAAAAGACTGTGATCTCAGGGTAGAGTATTATCCGAATACAAAGACTGCAGTAAAGATCTCAAGTTATTAGTGATGTGCAGATGTGATATCATCTTATTGATCACAGATCATCTTGCGTGAAAGAGAGAAGTAGTGTGGGACAACAAGATAATCGTATAAAGACATATGTCATATTAAGATGCCTGCTCATCTTGCTGGTGGTTATAGGTCATGCCAATTATTATACCGTATATACTGACTACGGCGGATTTGACTGGACGGGCGTTATGAAGGCATGCGCCATAGAGGATACGATAGCTCACAGAACTACTTGTCTGTTTACGGGTATCATCTATTCTTTTCATATGCCTATGTATATAGCTTTGAGCGGTGCCCTTCTGGAATACGGAACTAAGAGGGATCTTCTTACTACGATGAAGAATAAGGCGAAGAGACTTCTTATTCCATTCTTGGTAGTTACGACAGTAATTTCTTTGCCGATAAAGTATCTTACCGGCTATTGGGCCTTCAGTTCGAATATCCTCAGAGATATCATCGTTGGTCAGTATCTTATGCAGGGTGATACACATCTTTGGTTCTTGCCGACCTTGTTTCTTGAGACCATCGTATTTACTTTGATCAGAAAGAAAGAAGAGGAGATCGGAAGACCGCTGTCGATCGTTCTTTTTATCCTAGGTGTCATCGGTGTTATGACATTCACATATATCCCTGTAGGGATCCTGTCTTGCTTCGCGCATTATTTCCTGTGGTTCTATACAGGCATGTTGTTCGAGAGAAAACGTGTAGCGCTTGAACCGCTGATGGACATTAAGGCGTATGGTCTCTTCCTGGCCCTTTGGCTCGCCCTGTATGAGTTGAATGACTTTATACCGGGTACGAATGAACCTCTTAAGCTCTTAAGATCTTTCATATCTGTTCCTGTCGCGATCTTCGGAATGATATGCACCTATGCATTCTGCAATATCCTCTCCAAGAGATCGGTAATTAATTGGAGATCCGTCAATGTAATAGAAAAATACAGCTTCGGCATATACCTCTATTCCGATCTGCTCAATTATGTGATCCTTAACGCATTTGTTCATTTCTTCTCAGTTAAGGCGTTCGGAAGTGAAGGTTTATCGTTCTTGCTCTTTATCACAAGAGTTGTAGTCACACTCGGTGTTTCTTTGGCCTTCAGCATCTTCCTGAGACGTGTCCTTAAACTTAAGACCTTGAGCTGAATGCTGTTGACAAATAATACTCATCAGTGATATCCTTTCCTCCCAAATCAAAGGAAGAGAGGAATATACCATGGCAAAACAGAATATCTATGACAACGAGACGTTTTTCGAAGGTTACAAGAAGATCAGAGAGCGTAAGGTAAACGCGAATACTCTGTTTGAGATGCCGGCACTCTTTTCCTTGCTGCCGGATCTGACGGGGATGCGCGTCCTCGACCTCGGCTGCGGCTTCGGTGAGCACTGTAAGGAATTCATCCGTTTGGGTGCCGAGAGTGTAGTCGGAATCGATATCTCTGAGAAGATGCTCGAAGTAGCAAGAGCAGAGAACGCTGATGAGAAGATCACGTACCTAAGGCTCCCGATGGAGGACTTGGATCAGGTCGAAGGGCAGTTTAACATTGTTATAAGTTCCCTTGCGATGCACTATGTAGAGGATTTTGCGGGTGTCGTCAGGAACATCGGCAAGAAGCTTACGAAGGGCGGATTATTCGTCTTTTCCCAGGAGCATCCGATCAATACATGTCATACGACAGGCGAGAGATGGACGCTTGACGAGAACGGCAAGAAGATCCACGTTAATCTGAAGAATTATTGCATAGAGCGCGAAAACGAGTCCGTCTGGTTCGTGGATAACGTCAAGAGATACCACAGGAAGTTCTCTACTATAGTAAATACTTTGGTGGACGGCGGCTTTACGATCGAGCGTATGATCGAGCCTCATCCGAGCGCGAAGATGATCGAGGAATATCCTGATTACGAGGATAATCTCCATAAGCCTGATTTCCTTCTCATCAAAGCGAGATTTAACTGATACAGGTCAATTGTCTTAACACTTCTTTACAGATATAATGGAAAAAGTATATTAGTATCTGCGGGGAAAAGGTTATGAGGTTAGTGGAGTTTGATCGATTCAAAAAGGTCGATCGCAAGATATTTATCGCTGCGGTCGTTTTGGCGCTTATTACGTTCCTGTCTACGCTTCTTATGTATAAGGATACTGTGGCAAATAACTTCGTCGCTTTTTTCTCCTATCCCGTATCTTTGTTCCTGCTGATATATTCGTTCCGCGGTTATATCACGTTCAAACTTGAGGACTTAAAGCCGAAGAAGAAGTTTATCATCGCTCTGATCGCGGTGAGTGTCGCATATTTCATGTTCCATTTCTATAACTACGACAATGCGCCGTGGAATAATTACGGCCTTTTCGATGACGGTGCATGGGATATATTCGATGCGCGCCTCAAGTGTTTTACGAACGATAATTTTGAGATCATATTCTTTGATCGTAAAATCGGAAACATAAGTCGAGAACTCGTTTTCCATTACTATATGTCGATCCTCTTCAGATTGTTCGGATACAATATGCTGACGTTTAATACAGGCCTTATCGTCCTCGGTTATTTCACGGTCATATTTACGATGCTCACGGCATATGAGATAAGCGAGAAGATCACGTTCTCGATCTGCAGCGCACTGACGCTCCTGTTCCTTCCTTTGAACTTCACACAGGTCTATATGGGACACCGTTATGCCATCTGCGGACCGCTCCTCATGATCTCATACTATTGCATCGTCAAAGCATTCAAGCATAAGGCATTTATGCCTGCTCTTATCGGAGGCATATTTGCAGGTCTTACGATGAGCAGTTCCATCATGGGTAAGCAGTATATATACGGACTTATCGCATGTCTGGTGATCTACGGCATCTTCCTGTTCGTAAAAAAGAAGAAGGAGATCGTTGAATATACTGCGCCTGCACTTACGATACTTCTCGGATATGTTGTTTCCGTCGCACCTTTGTACGGATACATCTTTACACATAAGCAGGAGTACAACATAAGGCAGGAGAGCATGACGAAGGAGTTCTTCGAGCAGGTTCAACTGAATGGAATTGCGCCGGTCAAAGAAAACCTTAAGACCCTCTTTGAAATGCTCTTTGCTCCGTCCTCTTTCCAGCGCCAGTTCTCCATAGGATATCCGGTCTTTCCGTGGTTCTATGCCGTCTGTTTTGTACTCGGAATAATCTGTATTCTCTGCTCCAAGAGATTTGCAGAGATCATCTTCGCGGGCATCCCGATCGCAGGCTGCGTTATCGCTATTGCTTATGATTTCAGAATACTTATCTCGGCTCCGTTCATCTGTATCATCATCACATCGGGTGTGTTCGGTGTGGTCAAGTTTATAACGGATAAGATCAAGAAAAAGAAGATCGAAGCCTGGTGGATCGCGGTCCCTCTTTGCGTGATCATGCTGTTCCCTCAGCTCAAGTATCTGAAGGGACTTGCTGAAGATCCGCATTCCGAGTATCTGTTGCCGCACGGTTCGGTTGCCGTATCGCGTTATATGCAGGATCTGGCTGTCGGTTCGGAATATCCGAATTTCGATATGAAGGATAATGAGTTCAATCGCGGAAACACAAATGACAGATACGATCTGTTTGTTTCCGTAAGATACAGTTATGCGCATATACATGCTTTCTTGGGAGGCGAGTATTCAAGAGAGATCTTAAAGCTCTGCGGTGACTTTCCATATATGAATGCTTCTGAAGAAGACATAAGAAGGAATGTCTATGACACCATCCAGGAGTATTATCCGACGAACAAGGATCTGATGCTGGCATTCGAGTACAGCGATCAGGTGGATCCGGTGATCGAAGACTTGCTGAGTACCGGACTTGCCGAAGTTGCTTCAGACAGCACGATCATCGACGGCGAGGAGATCATAGTAAAGAGGCTTTACATCCATAACGAAGACATTGCTCAGTTTAAGGAACTTACGAAGTTTATTCAGGACATCTGATCACGTTGAATATTTATCGAGCAAGGGATTGCAGTAGGAAATGTCATCGGGACATTTTTTACTGCAATTTTTGTATTTATACCTCTTGACA
The DNA here is from genome assembly GCA_902803365.1 of Oscillospiraceae bacterium. Next base: position 152 of record CADCPU010000244.1, on the reverse strand, counting down.
CATAATACCTCGTGTGGCATAGTATATCCCGTAAGGAGGTATGAGACCTCCTAAAGGGAATCACAGGAATAGATACACGGGGATAGATACATAGGAGTAATCATTATGAATAATTTCAGTTCGATCATCGGAAAAACGGTATTGGGTGTTTG